>DATFRX010000405.1:0-8048 GCA_035262905.1 Nocardioidaceae bacterium | reverse complement strand
CAGTTGCTGTCCGAGACCCGCGACCTGGTCGCCGCCGCCTGGCCCCACTGACGACGATCCGCCACTGCGACAGCGACCGTCCGCCACTCCGACAGTGACGGATCGCCAGTGTCCCAGTGACGGATGGTCGCTGTCGCAGTGGCGGATCGTCAGGCGTCGGCGGCGATGAGCTTCGAGGCGACGTGGGAGGGGACCGCGTCGTAGCGGACGAAGGTACGGGAGAACGACCCGGTGCCCTGGCTCATCGACCGCAGCTCCGTCGCATAGCGCACCAGCTCCAACGCCGGCACCTCCGCATGGATCACCGTGCGACCGCCCGGAGCCGCCTCGCTGCCGAGCACCCGAGCGCGACGGGACGACAGATCGCCCATCACGGCGCCCACGTAGTCGTCGGCGATTAGCACCTTGACGTCCTCGACCGGCTCCAGCAGCGACACGTCGCCGTTCTCGGCGGCGTCCTTCAACGCGAGTCCACCGGCGGTCTGGAACGCCATGTCGGAGGAGTCGACGCTGTGCGCCTTGCCGTCGAACAGGGTGACGCGGACGTCCACGACCTGGTTGCCAGTGGCCACGCCCCGCTGCATCTGCGCGACGAGGCCCTTCTCCATCTGGGCCCGTACGCCCTTCTCGACCGACGGGATGTAGTTGTTGGGCACCGCGCCGCCGACCACCTTGTCGACGAACTCGAACCCGGATCCCGACGGCAGCGGCTCCACCTCGATCTCGGCGATGGCGTACTGCCCGTGCCCGCCGGACTGCTTGACGTGCCGGCCACGTCCCTTGGCGCCCTTGGCGAACGTCTCGCGCAGCGGCACCTTGACGTCGATCCGGTTGACCTTGACGCCGTAGCGCTCGGCGAGCCGGTCGATCAGGACGTTCGTGTGCGACTCGCCCATGGTCCACAGGACGAGCTGCCGGGTCTCGACGTTGTTCTCGACGCGCAACGACGCATCCTCTGCGGCGAGCCGGTTGAGCGCCTGGGAGAGCTTGTCCTCGTCGGACTTGGTCTGCGCCTCGACCGCGATCGGCAGCAGCGGCTCGGGCATCGACCACGGCTCCATCACCAGCGGCTTGCTCTTGTCGGAGATGGTGTCGCCGGTCTCGGCCTTGCTCAGCTTCGCGATGGCGCACAGATCGCCCGCGATGCTCTTGTCGAGCGTCCGCATCGCCTTGCCCAGCGGGCCGGACAGGCCACCGATGCGCTCGTCCTCGTCGTGGTCCCCGTGCCCGTTGCCGCCGCCCTCGCGGAACGCGGACCCGTGCCCGGACACGTGTACGGCGGCCTCCGGTCGCACGGTGCCGGAGAAGACGCGTACGAGTGAGACCCGACCCAGATAGGGATCGGTCATCGTCTTGATCACCTCGGCGACCAGCGGGCCGTCGGGGTCGCACTTCACGTCGTTCACCGACGCGCCGGCGACCGTGAAAACCGCGGGCAGCTGGTGCTCGGCCGGGCCGGGGAAGCCGCCGGTGACGATCTCGTCGAGCTCGGCGATACCGAGGCCGGTGGGAGCGGCCAACGGGATGACGGGGAAGAAGCTGGCGTTGGCGACGGCGGTCTCGAGGTCGCCGACCAGGGTGTCGAAGGGGATCTCCTCACCGGACAGGTAGCGGTCCATGAGGTCCTCGTCCTCGGACTCCTCGATCACGGCCTCGATCAGCTCGCCCCGGGCGGACTCGATGAGTCCCTGCTCCTCCTCGTCGGGGTCGCGCTGCTTGCGCTCGCCGCTGGAGTGGTCGAAGACCTGCTGGCTCAGAAGTCCGCCGAGCGCGGTGCCGTCGGAGACCGGCAGGTAGAGCGGCATCGCCTTGGATCCGAACGCGGTCTGTACGGCGGCCAGCGTCGACGTCCAGTCGGCCCGGTCGTGGTCCAGCTTGGTGACGGCCACGGCCCGCGGCATTCCGACCATTTCGCACTCGTGCCACAGCATCTGGGTGGCGCCGTCCAGCGGCTCGCTCGCCGACACCACGAACAGGGCGCAGTCGGCGGCCCGGAGACCGGCGCGGAGCTCACCGACGTAGTCGGCGTAGCCCGGTGTGTCGATCAGGTTGACCTTGATGTCGCCGGTGACGTAGGGCATCACCGACAAGCCCACCGAACGCTGCTGCTTGTGCTCGGCCTCGTCGTGGTCGCTGACAGTGTTTCCGGCCTCCACCGAACCCGGCCTGGTGATCACCCCGTGTGCCAGCAAGACGTGCTCGACGAGCGTTGTCTTGCCGCCGCCCGATGGTCCGACCAGTACGACATTGCGTATCTGGTCCGGGCGTTCCACCGTGGGGGCGGGCCCATCCGCACCAGCCGGGCCCGATGATCTGTCGGCCATGACGATCCTCCGTCCTCAGCACCCCAGCGGGCGACTGATCGGCTGTGACTGTGATTCCGCCAACACAACACCGGTGACGGCGCTCGCACAACCCCTGATGCTGGCACGAGGCCGTACGGCGGGCCGGGGAGCCGCTGCCAGGCGACGGCGATACCATCGAGCCGCCTTAGCCATGGAGTTGTCAGGCACCACTCGGGCCGGGGGCGAAGTGCGCCTGACGAGCACGAGCGCGCTGATCGCGTACGACCAGGGGAGACCGCCTGCAATGCTGGAACGGTTCCGGCAGTTCTGGACCTGGGTGCTGTCGCCGATCGCCCACGGTCTGCTCCGGCTGGGCGTCAGTCCGGACGCGGTCACGCTGGTCGGCACCCTCGGTGTGAGCGCCGGCGCACTCATCTTCTTCCCGCAGGGCAAGCTGTTCATCGGGGTCCTCGTCATCACCGTGTTCGTCTTCTCGGACCTGATCGACGGCTACATGGCCCGCGAGACCGGCCGCACCAGCCGATGGGGAGCGTTCTGGGACTCCACCCTCGACCGGCTCGGCGACGCCGCGATCTTCGGCGGCCTGGTCTTCTACTACGCCGACCACGAAGACAACATGCTGATGGCCGCGGTCGCGCTCTACTGCCTGGTGATGGGCTCGGTGACGTCGTACGCGAGGGCGCGGGCCGAAAGCCTCGGCATGACCGCGAAGGGTGGCATCGCCGAGCGAGCCGATCGGCTGGTCGCGATCCTCGTCATGACCGGGCTCGCCGGACTGCTCGGTCTCCCGATCCTGGTCACGATCACCCTCTGGGTGCTGGCCGCGGCGATCACGATCACGGTCGTACAGCGGATGCTGATCGTCCACGCCCAGGCCGTCCGGCCGGACGAGTCGGCGTCCAACTCCGGCACGTCCTGACCCGATGCCGCCGTCCATGCGTCACGCTCTCGCGGCGTGGGCCTATCGCCTGGGCTGGTCGGTGGTCTGTCGCGTGCCGGTGGGCGTGGTCGGTGCCACGTCGACCCGGCTGGCCGATGCGGCCTGGGCCCGGCGCGGTCGAGGCGTACGGCAGTTGGAGGCGAACCTCGCACGGGTCGAGCCGATGCCCGAGGCGGAGCTTCGCGAGCTGAGTCGACGGGCGATGCGGTCCTACCTGCGCTACTGGACCGAGGTGTTCCGGCTGCCCCGGTGGTCGGAGGCCGAGATCCGCGAGGCCGTGATCGCGCACCATCCCGAGCGGGTCAAGGACACCCTGCGCTCGGGCCGTGGGGTCGTCTCGCCGCTGCCGCACATGGGCAACTGGGACCTCGCCGGCGCCTGGGCCTGCAACGAGGGCATGCCGCTGACCACGGTCGCCGAGCGGCTCCGGCCGGACAGCCTCTACGACGACTTCGTCCGCTATCGGGAGGGTCTCGGCATGGAGGTCCTGCCCCTGACCGGCGGCAGCCCGCCGATGCCGGTCCTCGAGGAGCGACTCAAAGCAGGCCGCTACGTCTGCCTGCTGGCCGACCGCGACATGTCCCGCCATGCGCTGTCGGCACCGCTGCTGGGCGAGTCCGCCCGGCTGCCGATCGGGCCGGCCCTGCTGGCCCAGCGCACCGGTGCGCTGCTGCTTCCCGTCACGACCGGGTACGAAGGACAACGTATGCATCTGCGGGTACACGAACCGATCGATGTCGGCACCGGCGACGGCGCCGTCGAGAAGGCGACCGTCGCGGTGGCCGACGTGTTCACGGCTGCCATCCGGAAGGACCCGGCCGACTGGCACATGCTGCAGCGCGTGTTCGATTCGGATCTGGGGCCGAGACGATGAGGCCCGCGATGGGGCCGGCGCGATGAGGCAGCGCCGATGAGAGTGGGGCTGGTCTGTCCGTACTCACTCGACGTACCCGGCGGGGTCCAGAACCACGTCCACGACCTGGCATCCAGCCTGCAGCGGTGTGGTCACGCCGTGTCGGTACTTGCGCCTGCCGGGCCGCAGGACGGGCTCCCGGAGTACGTCGTACGCGCCGGGCGTGCGGTCCCGGTGCGCTACAACGGGTCGGTCGCTCGACTCACCTTCGGGCCGCTGTCCATGTCGCGGACCCGGCGCTGGCTGCGGGCCGGCGACTTCGACGTGGTCCACGTCCACGAGCCGACGACGCCGAGCCTGTCGATGCTGGCGCTGGCCGCGAGCGAGGTGCCGGTGGTTGCGACCTTCCACACCGCCACGGAGCGCTCCCGCGCCCTCGCCGCGGCGGCCGGCCTGCTCGGTCCGACGCTCGACAAGATCGCGGTCCGGATCGCGGTGTCGGAGCTGGCCAGGCGCACCCTGGTGCAGCACCTCGGCGGCACGGCGGTCGTCGTGCCCAACGGACTGTTCGTGGAGCGGTTCGCTGGCCGGACCCCGGATCCGGTCTACGGCTCGCCCGGCGGCACGCTGGCCTTCCTCGGCCGGTTCGACGAGTCCCGCAAGGGTCTGCCGGTGCTCCTCAAGGCGTTCGAGCGCGTCAGCGAGAAGCGTCCCGACGCCCGGCTGCTCGTCGCCGGCCGCGGCACCGTCTCGGACGCCCGGCGCCGGTTGTCTCGATCCACCCGCGATCGCGTCGAGTTCCTCGGCGCCGTGCCCGACGAGACCCGGGCCGAGCTGCTGGCCAGTGCGGACGTGTTCGTGGCGCCCAACCTCGGCGGCGAGAGCTTCGGCATCGTGCTGATCGAGGCGATGGCCGCGGGCACCCCCGTGGTGGCGAGCGACATCCCGGCGTTCCGCGCGGTGCTCGACGACGGGCGGTTCGGCTGGCAGTTCCGTACCGGGGACTCCGACGATCTCGCGGGCGTCGTCCTCGGCGTTCTCGACGATCCGGACGCGGGGGAGCGGGTCGCGGCTGGGGCCCGTGAGGTCTGGCGCTACGACTGGGGCTCGGTGTCGAAGCGGATCCAGCAGGTGTACGCGTCAGTGAGCACGGGTACTCCGACACGTACGATGGAGGCGTACTCCGTCGCCCCTTTCACCGAGGTAGATCGTGACCCAGCCTGACCCCACAAGCGCGCCCAAGGCCGCCGACTCGACCCCGCACACCGGGACGGCTCGGGTCAAGCGCGGCATGGCCGAGATGCTCAAGGGCGGCGTCATCATGGACGTCGTCACGCCCGAGCAGGCCAAGATCGCCGAGGACGCCGGCGCCGTGTCCGTGATGGCGCTCGAGCGCGTCCCTGCCGACATTCGCGCCCAGGGCGGCGTGGCCCGGATGAGCGATCCCGACCTGATCGACAAGATCATCGAGGCGGTGTCGATCCCGGTGATGGCCAAGGCCCGGATCGGCCACTTCGCCGAGGCCCAGGTGCTGCAGGCCCTCGGCGTCGACTACATCGACGAGTCCGAGGTACTGACGCCGGCCGACGAGTCGCACCACATCGACAAGTGGGCGTTCACCGTGCCGTTCGTGTGCGGCGCCACCAACCTCGGCGAGGCGCTGCGCCGGCTGTCCGAGGGCGCCGCGATGATCCGGTCCAAGGGCGAGGCCGGCACCGGCAACGTCGTCGAGGCGACTCGCCACATGCGTCAGATCCGGGGCGACATCAAGCGGCTCGGCACCCTCGACGAGTCCGAGTTGTTCGGCGCCGCGAAGGAGCTGCGGGCGCCGGTCGAGCTGGTCAAGGAGGTCGCCGAGGCGGGCAAGCTCCCGGTCGTACTCTTCACCGCCGGCGGCATCGCCACCCCGGCCGACGCCGCGATGATGATGCAGCTCGGCGCCGAGGGCGTCTTCGTCGGCTCCGGCATCTTCAAGTCCGGTGACCCGGCGAAGCGGGCCGAGGCCATCGTCAAGGCGACCACGTTCCACGACGACCCCACGATGGTCGCGAAGGTCTCCCGCGGGCTCGGCGAGCCGATGGTCGGCATCAACCTGGACGACCTGGCCGAGGGCGAGCGCTACGCGGGACGCGGCTGGTGAGGTTGCGGCTAGGCGCCAACCGCTCGGTCGATCCCGTCGAGCGGTTGCACGACTACGCACGGGTCCAGCGTCGCGCCGGGTTTCTCGACGACGCGGCGCTGCTCGCCGACGTGACCCAGATCGCGACCGAGGACGTCGACGCCGAGGCCGCCCAGCGACTGGCCCGCGAGGCGGTCGCCGCCGCCGAGGCCGCGTACGAGTCCGACCGGGCCGACTGGCCGGCCGTGACCGACTACGACCGGCTGCAGTCGGCGTTCGGCGAGCTCGCACTGCGCGACGTCGTGGTGCTGCAGGCCGTCGAGGACCACTGGACCGCCGAGCGACTGCTCAGCGAGCGGCGTGAGGTCGGCGATCCGGTGCGAGGCGTCGCCTGGTTCACCGCGCCGGACGTCTGGCATGCGGTCGACCACGGCATGCTCGAGCTCAACGTCTGGCACGGCAGCAGCGCCAACGTCGCGCCGGGCGACGCGTTGCTCGACGAGGTCATCTCGGTGCTCGACCAGAACGGATTGTCCGGGCACTTCGACGAGGGGCGGATCGAGGTCTCCGCCTTCTGGCAGCGGCGACTCTGACCCTCGTCCGCCCGAGTTGAGTGGATGCGAAAGACATCCGAGGAGTACGTATGAGCCGCTTGCGGACGACGATCCCGATCGCGGTCGCCGCCTGCGTACTCGCCGCCCTCGCACCGGCGAGCGCCGAGACGATCCGCGGGACCAGCGGCGACGACCGGCTCACCGGAACGGCGCAGCGCGATCGGATCTCCGGCCTCGGCGGGGCCGACATGCTGTTCGGCGGGCGAGGGGCCGACGTACTGGAAGGCGGGCCCGGCGGCGACGCGGTGCACGGTGGCCCCGGGGGCGACACGCTCTATCCCCAGGCCGGTCGTGACCGGGTCTTCGGCGACGGCGGTGCCGACCAGATCAGGGCCAGCGACGGACAGCATGACGTGGTCCGATGCGGTCCGGGCTTCGACACCGCCTGGGTCGACCCCGGTGACGCCCGCAGCGGCTGCGAGTTCGTCGAGATCTTTCCCGGCTAGCCCACGCCCGTACCAAGAGTTGGCGTGAAACTGCCGGTCCACGCAAGAGTTGGCGCAATCTCACGCCAACACTCGGGCAGGGCGAGCGTTCACCGTCCCGGCTAGCCTGGACGTACGCCCCCTCGGGGTTCACATCCCATGCGGAAAGGAGTCGTCGCTTGACCGCGCCCACGATCGGTGTACTCGCGCTCCAGGGCGACGTACGGGAGCACCTGCGGATGCTGACCACCGCGGGCGCGACCGCGCTGACCGTACGCCGGCGCGAGGAGCTCGATCGCGTCGACGGGCTGATCCTGCCCGGCGGTGAGAGCACCACGATGCACAAGCTCGCGGTCGCGTTCGAGCTGTTCGAGCCACTGGGCGAGCGGATCCGCGAGGGAATGCCCGCCTTCGGCACCTGTGCCGGGATGATCATGCTCGCCGACCGGATCGAGGGCGGGATCGCCGGGCAGGAGACGCTCGGCGGGCTCGACATCACCGTGCGGCGCAATGCCTTCGGCCGGCAGGTCGACTCGTTCGAGGCCGACCTCGACTTCGCAGCTTTCGACTCGCCCTTCCACGCCGTGCTGATCCGGGCCCCGTGGGTCGAGAAGGTCGGCGACGGCGTCGAGGTTCTCGCCCGGATCGAGGCCGGAGCCGACGCGGGTAGGATCGTGGCCGTACGCCAGGGTCCGGTCCTCGCGACGTCGTTCCATCCGGAGATCAGCGGCGACGACCGGTTGCATCGGTTATTCGTGGGGCTGGCCAGCGCCGAGCAGTCGAGCGCCGAG
>DATFRX010000404.1:0-36157 GCA_035262905.1 Nocardioidaceae bacterium | reverse complement strand
TGGCGTCCCGCAAGCCCGGCGCGAGCAGCAGGATGCCAGCGGTTGCGAGCACCGACAGCGCGAACCCGACCGAGGCGGCGAGGCCCGGATCGACCAGGAGTAGCGCCAGCACGGCGACGCCAAGACTTCGGGTGCCTCGCTGCCGACCGTTGAACCCCATCCCGAACAGCGCGACGCTGCCCATCACGGCGGCGCGCAGCACGCTCGGCTCGGTGCGGGCCAGCAGGACGAAGCCGCCGATGCCGATCGATCCGACGAGGTACATCCAGCGTCCGCGCACTCCGGCCCAACGCGCCAGCAGCAGCAGGAAGCCGACCACCAGGGTCAGGTTCGTACCGGACACGGCGAGCAGGTGGGTCAGGCCGGTCGTCCGGAAGTCCTCGGCAAGCTGCTGGTCGAGCTCGCTGTCGTCGCCGTCGACCAGGGCGGGCACGAGCGCCCGCTCGTCCGGTGGCGCCGGCGCAACTCCTTCGGCGACACCGGCGCGTAATCGTTCGGACAGCCGCCACCACCAGGCCGGCTCACCGACGATGTCGACGATTCGGCTCGGCAGGAAGACAGCGGCGTGACGCGCGTCGTCAGAGGCGCCCAGTCGACCGACCGCGCGTACTGACGCGCCGAGAGGTACGTCGCGCCACTCGCCGTCGCCGAACAGCAGCACCGGCGAACGCACCTCAGTCGTCACGCCCCGCCCGGTCACCTCGGTGATGCGCGCCTCGGCGACGACGAACTCTCCGTAGGGTCCGTCTCGGATTGCCGGATCGGACGTGACCGTCAGCGTCGCGTAGACGACGGCACCCTCGTCGGCAAGCTCCGGAACCGGTCCGGCATCGGCGGCCGTCAGGCGCAGACCGGCCGCGAGACACGCGGCGGCCGCCGCCAGTGTGATGGCGCCGAGTCGCAGACCGTATCGCCGCAGCACAACGAGCCCGCCGACAAGCAGGATCGCGCCCGCCGCCATCGCCCGGGTCGGACTCATCCCCAGGGTCACGGCGGCCGCGATCCAGGCGGCCAGCGCCGGAGCAGCGAGCCGAGCGTCTGGGACCGTGCGAGCCGAGTCTGACGCCGCGCGGTCCGATGTGGCCGGGTCCGCGTCCCCGACTGCAGCCGGATCGCTGCGGTCCCCCGCCCGTCGAATCGCGGCGACCCGAGCTCGCAGTGCCGCCGAGACCGTCGATGCCGTGGCGCCCGGCCTCACACGGTCACCAGGTCACGCAACTCGTCCAGGGTCACCTCACCGATGCCGTCGACCTCGAGCAACTCGTCGACGCTGGTGAACGCGCCGTTGTCGGCCCGCCAGTCCAAGATCGCCTGCGCTGTCACCGGTCCGACGCCGGGCAGAGTCTCCAGGGTCATCTGGTCGGCGGTGTTGAGGTTGACCATTCCGGTCGCCAACGGGCCGGCGCTGGCTGTGGACCCAAGCGACGGCGGCACGACCACCGGTGTTAGTCCGACCAGCAACTGCTCGCCGTCGACGAGCACTCGGGCCAGGTTGAGCGAGGTCAGGTCGACGCCGGGCCGGGCGCCGCCGGCGGCTTTGAGTGCATCGAACACCCGCGAGCCCGGCGGCAGCGTCACGATGCCAGGCCGTCGCACCTTGCCTGCCACGTCGACGATCAGTTCCTCGCCCACGGCAGTAGCCCCGGTGACCGACGCGGTCGGAGACGCGGTCGACACCGATCCCGAGCTGTCCGAGTCGGTCGGGGTGTCCGACGGCGCCGGCGTCTCCGATGTCACCGACGGCGCAGCCGACGCCGAGCCGAAGGAGACGGTCGGCACCGACTGCTGCTCAGGACGTCCGGAGAGCACCCACCAGGCGGTGATCGCGATCCCGGTGGCGAGCACGACGGCGAGGACGCCGAGATGGTGCCCCGAGAAGGTCCCGTCCATCGCGCTCCGCATCGTCGGCGACAGCCGATCCGAGAGCGCTCCGCAGATCCGGGCCCGACGGCTTAGCGGGCGCGCGGCATGCCGGCCAGGGCCGACGGCTGGCGGTAGGCCGACCGCGGGCCGTAACAGCTCCGTCGGCTCCGGCTCAGGCGTCTTCGGCTCTGTCGCAGACTCCGCCTCCGCCTCCGCCTCAGCAGCCTCCGCCTCCGGCTCAGCCGTCCCCGACCCAGCCGGCTCCGGACCGGCACCCAGCCGGGCCAGCCGTTGCCGCGCGACGTCGTGACTCGCGACCCGGCGCCTACCTCGAAATGACCAGTTCCCCAACACGCGAGGGACCGTAGGCGCGACGGCAGGTCGCTGGTCCGCCGATCAGGAAGCTGTGGACAGCGCCGGCGCCACCACAACCGCGACCATCCCCGGCCCGACATGAGCGCCGATGACCGCCCCGACCTCACCCAGCACCACGGACTCCAGCCCCAGCCGCCCCTCGAGCCGCTCCGCAATGGTGGCGGCCTTGTCGGGCGAGGCCAGGTGCTGCACGGCGATGTCGACCGGGCCGCCGAGGTCACGGGCGGCCGCGACGGCCAACTCCTCCAGGCGGAGCAGGGCGCGTGACGAGGTGCGTACCTTCTCCAACGGGCCGATCCGGCCGTCCCGGATCGACAGCAGCGGCTTCACGGCAAGCGCCGACCCGAGCAGCGCGGCGGCGGCGCCGATCCGGCCGCCTCGCCGGAGATACTCCAGGGTGTCGACGTAGAAGTAGCACTGGGTCGCAGCCGCCCGAGCCGATGCGGCCTCGGCCGCCTGCTTCGCATCCAACCCCTGTGCGATGGCGGCGGCTGCGGCCAACACGGCGAATCCGGTGCCCATACCGACCTGGCGCGAGTCGACGGCGGACACCGGCACCTCGACCTGGGCCGCCGCGATCTGGGCCGACTCGTAGGTGCCGGACACCTCGCCGGACAGATGGACCGAGACGATGGCGTCCGCGCCGTCCAGGGCCGCGTCGTGATAGACCCGGGCCATCACCTCCGGCGAGGGACGGGAGGTGCTGACGGGCTTGTAGTCCCGCAGTGCCTGGGCGACGGTCTCCGGAGTCGCCTCGGTGCCTTCGTCGAGACTGCGGGCGCCGATCACGACCTGTAAGGGCACGACGATGATTCCGTGCCGCTCGACGGACTCGGCCGACAGCGCGGCGGTCGAGTCGGTGACCAAGGCGACCTGGCGCGACATGCCGTGAGACTAGCGGTTGAAGCCGGTCAGCTGTCGCATTTCGCCCCGTGCGGTGCCCGCCACGGTACCCGCCGCCGGCACCACCGACGTACGGTCGTCAACGCCCGCTACATCGCCTCGAGGACCCGGGTCACCTCGCGGTACATCTCGGCCGCCTCGTCGACGTCGCGGGCGATGCACATCGTGCCCATCTTGCCGTGTTCGGTCAGGGCGCCGAGCAGATGCACGGTCGCGCCGGTACGGGTCGCCGGGTCGAACGCCAGCCCGGCCCGGTCGAGCGCGTCCAGCACGGTACGGGCGGGCACGCCGATCAGGTTGGGCTGCTTGATGTTGTCGGAGGCGACGTAGCAGACCGGGTCGCCGTACGGGTCGATCAGCTGCCCGCTGGTCGGGTCGTAGGTGGACCGGGTGAGCAGCTGCGCCATCACGTACGGATGCGTGGTGCCGCCCAGCCGCAGGTTGATCTCGGCCATCGCGACCTGCAGCGAGTCGGCCGAGCCGTTGTGGTGGACCAGGAAGTCCATGCCGAACATGCCGATCACCCCGCGCTCGGCCAGCCGGGTCGCGACCCGCTGCGCGCAGGCGGTGATCTCGCTGCGGTAGCGCTCCGAGGCTGGGAACCGGCAGCCGAGGTAGACCTGGTTGAGCTCGCCGCCGAGCACCTGGTCGTGGGTGGAGATGACGGTCGGCGTGCCGTCGGGCAAGATCCGGATCTGGACGCTTGGCGAGGCGACCAGCTCGTGGGTGAGCAGCCGCTCCACAACGGCGCCCTCGCCCCGGATCTTCGAGCCGTACGAATCCCAGGACTCGCCGTCGCCGCAGAAGATGGTCGGTCGGGTCTGGGTCGGCGGCTCGAAGTCGGCGGTGTCGACGATCGCCGTGCCCTGGCCGGAGAAGCCGTAGTTGAGCTTGACGACCACGCCGTCCGGCGGATGCGGCAGCTGGCGCAGCTTGCCGATCGCCACGTCGACGTCAGCGGTCGACCGCACGTTCTCGTACCCCTCGAGCACGGGTACGTCGGACTGGGTGGCGATCTGCCGCGAGCCGCTCTTGGTGCCGTGCCAGCTCTGTTCGGGCATCGGGCCGAACAACGGCAGCTCCAGCCGCTCGGCGACCTCGAGCTCGGCGTCGGTCACGTTGAACGGCATCAGGTACGCCGTGCTGCCTCCGACCAGGTCGCGCAGCTCGTCGAGCAGGCGGTCGTGCTCGATCAGCTTCTGGCTCAGCGCGCAGGATCGCGGATCGCCCAGGCTCACGATGTGCAGCCGCCGTCGGGCGTCGTCCGGATCGGGCAGGAAGCCGAGGTAGTAGTCGATGACATCCGGATCGATGTCTGCCGCGGTCACGAACACCAGTTGGCGATGTGGCTCGGCGAGGAGCAGCACCAGGCACAGCAGGCGATGCTCGTAGTAGGTCACCCCGGTGATCTTGCGGAGCTCGCTCTCGGGAAAGCTCAGCGAGGGGAAGACGACGATGGTCCCGTCGGGCGGGCCGAAGCCGTCGTATGGCTCGAAGCCGCGTTGGAACGCCGCTTGGCGGTCCTCCTGGCTCACCTCGGTCAACGGCGTGGCCGACTCCCCGTTCGGCCGGTGCGTCGACCGCACAGCATTCGCTCGCGCAACCCGAATGGGCGGCGCGAGCGAACGGTCGGTAATCGATGCATCACGGCGCGTCATTCCGGCAGGGTAACCCCGGATGCCCGGATTGATCCACGACTGATTCGCGGATCAAAACGCCGGAGGCGTCGCGCAGGCTCAGCCGTCGGTGCTGAATGCGGCGTCGAAGGCCGCCTCCGGAGCGTCGAAGGCCAGCGATCGGACGAACTCCAGGGCCTCCGGCGCACCGCGCAGCCGGTCCATGCCGGCGTCCTCCCACTCGACCGAGATCGGACCCTGGTAGCCGATGTGGTTGAGCATCCGGAACGACGCCTCCCACGGGACGTCGCCGTGGCCGGTCGACACGAAGTCCCAGCCCCGACGCGGGTCGGCCCAGGCCAGATGCGATCCGAGCCGGCCGTTGCGCCCGTTGCCGATCTGGCGCTTGGTGTCCTTGCAGTCGACGTGGTAGATCCGGTCCTTGAAGTCCCAGATGAACCCGACCGGGTCCAGGTCCTGCCACACGAAGTGGCTGGGATCCCAGTTCAGCCCGAACGCGGGCCGATGGTCGATCGCCTCGAGCGTACGGGCCGTGGTCCAGTAGTCGTAGGCGATCTCGCTCGGATGTACCTCGTGCGCGAAGCGGACTCCCTCGTCGTCGTACACGTCCAGGATCGGGTTCCACCGGTCGGCGAAGTCCTGGTAGCCGGCGTCCACCTGGTCCTGTGAGACCGGCGGGAACATTGCGACGTACTTCCAGATCGACGACCCGGTGAACCCGACGACGGTGTCGACGCCGAGCCGGCTCGCGGCCCGGGCGGTCACCTTCATCTCCTCGGCGGCCCGCTGCCGCACTCCCTCGGGATCGCCGTCGCCCCAGATCCGGGCCGGCAGGATCGCCTGGTGGCGCTCGTCGATCGGGTCGTCGCAGACCGCCTGGCCTTTGAGGTGGTTGCTGATCGTCCAGACCTTGAGGTTGTGCTGCTCGAGCAGGTCCAGCTTCGCCTTGACGTAGCCGTCGTCCTCGGCGGCCTGCCAGACGTCGAGATGGTCGCCCCAGCAGGCGATCTCCAGGCCGTCATAGCCCCACTCCGACGCCAGCCGGCACATCTCCTCGAACGGCAGGTCGGCCCACTGGCCGGTGAACAGGGTGATCGGTCGGGTCATCGCAGCGCTCCTTCGCGTGGATTCGGCGTCATCGCACGCCGAGCAGATGGTCCATGGCCAGTTGGTCGAGCAGCTCGTAGCCGCAGCCCCGCTCGGCCGCCGCCTCGACGTCGAACGACTCCGATCGGAGGTCGTCCAGGCGCTCGTCGGGTCCCAGCGTCGGCGTGGCGAGCTCCGGCACGCCGGCCGCCTCGCGGGCGGCCGCGACATCCGGGTCGGCGTTGTAGGCGGCGACTCGCTCCCTGAGGATCAGGTAGTTGCGCATGCAGCCGGCCGCCGACTCCCAAACACCGGCCTCGTCCTCGGTACGCGGCGGCTTGAAGTCGAAGTGGCGCGGTCCGTCGTAGGCAGGCGCGCCGTCCGGTCCCTGGCTCTCGAGCAACTCGACGAGGAAGAACGCGCCCTTGACGTCGCCGGAGCCGAATCGCAGGTCCTGGTCGTACTTCGGCCCGTGCTGGCCGTTGAGGTCGATGTGGAAGAGCTTGCCGGACCATAGCGCCTGGGCGATGCCGTGCGCGAAGTTGAGCCCGGCCATCTCCTCGTGCCCGACCTCGGGATTGAGCCCGACCAGCTCGGGCCGCTCCAGCCGGTTGATGAAGGCGAGGCCGTGCCCGACGGTCGGCAGCAGGATGTCGCCGCGCGGCTCGTTCGGCTTCGGCTCGAGGGCGAACCGGAGATCGTAGCCGCGCTCGACGACGTAGTCGCACAGGATGTTCATCGCCTCGGCGTAGCGGTCCAGTGCGATCCGGACGTCCTTGGCAGCGCCCGACTCCGCACCCTCGCGGCCGCCCCAGCAGACGTACGTCCGGGCGCCGAGCTCGGCGGCCAGGTCGATGTTGCGGAGCGCCTTGCGGATCGCGTGCCGGCGTACGCCACGGTCGTTGGCGGTGAATGCACCGTCCTTGAAGACCGGATGCGTGAACAGGTTCGTCGTCGCCATCGGCACGATCAGCCCGGTCTCGTCGAGCGCCTTCCGGAACCGCGTGATCGCCCGATCCCGGGCGGCCTCGCCGGAGTCGGGCTCGACGGCCAGCAGGTCGTCGTCGTGGAAGGACACGCCGTAGGCGCCGAGCTCGGCCAGGCGCTGCACGGCATGGACCGGGTCCATCGGCGGTCGGGTGGCGTCGCCGAACGGATCGCGGGCCTGCCAGCCCACCGTCCAGAGGCCGAAGCTGAACCGGTCCGCCGGTGTCGGCGTGTAGTCGCTCATCGGTTCGTCTCCCTACACCGTCGTCCCGGACGGAGCGGTCGAGTGGTTGACCTCCGTCCACACACTGTCCTTGGCCGCACTCGCCTCCACCGCCGCCAGGACCCGCTGCACCTGCAGCCCGTCGGCGAACGACGGCGCCGGGTCGGTTCCATCGGCGAGCGCGTTGACCAGGTCGACCACCTGGTGCGTGAACGCGTGCTCGTAGCCGAGCAGATGGCCCGGCGGCCACCAGGCCGCGACGTACGGATGGACCGGCTCGGTCACGAGGATGCGCCGGAACCCGGCGGTCGCCGAGTTCTCGGTGTTGTCGTAGAAGTTCAGGACGTTCATGTCCTCGAAGTCGAAGGCCAGACTGCCGAGCGAACCGTTGAGCTCGATCCGGATCGAGTTCTTGCGCCCGGCGGCGAAGCGAGTGGCCTCGAACGTGGCAAGGGCGCCGCCGTCGAAGCGGCCCAGGAAGATGGCCGCGTCGTCGACCGTCACCTCGCCGCGCTCGGTGCCGGCGACGCCGGACAGTCCGCTGGCCTCGGTGGGGATCGGCCGCTCCTTGATGAACGTCTCGAGCATCGCCGACACACCGGTGAGCTGCTCGCCGGCAATGAACTGCGTCAGGTCGACGATGTGCGCGCCGATGTCGCCGAGGGCTCCGCTGCCGGCCCGGTCCTTCTGCAGCCGCCAGCTCAGCGGCGCCTCCGGGTCGGTGATCCAGTCCTGGAGGTACTGCGCGCGGACATGCCGGATCGTGCCGATCCTGCCGTCGGCCACCAGCCGGCGGGCGAGGCCGATGGCTGGCACCCGGCGATAGGTGAAGCCGACCATCGAGCGCACCCCTCGCTCGCGCGCGGACGCAGCTGCCGCCGCCATCGCCTCGGCTTCGGCGACCGTGTTGGCGAGCGGCTTCTCGCAGAGCACGTGCTTGCCTGCCTCGAGCGCGGCGATCGCGATCTCGGCATGGGTGTCGCCCGGCGTACAGACGTCGACCAGATTCACGTCGTCGCGGTCGAGCAGTCGGTGCCAGTCGGTTTCGTACTCCCGCCAGCCGAGGCGGTGCCGGGCCTCTGCGACGCCGGACTCCTGACGACCGCACACGACGGCCATGTCGATGTCCAACGGCAGCGGGAAGAAACGGCCGGCCGACCGCCAGGCGTGGGAGTGGGCCGCGCCCATGAAGGCGTAGCCCACCATCCCCACCCCGAATGTCTCCTTATTGTCTTGTCTCATCGATTCCCCTCACGGTCTTCCCCGTCCAGCGCTGTCGTCAGTCTCCCTCGGAGCCGCGCCGGCCCGGGTTGCCAAGTCGCGGGCAACCCGGGCGGCGCGAGCCGATCAGGAGTCGAAGCACAGAGGCCGGTACTGGTCGACGTTCTGCTCAGTGACCACCGGTGCGTTGAGGACGATGCGCGTCGGCACCTCGACCTGCACCAGGTCGGACAGACCCTTGTCCTGGGCGAGCAGCCGGGCCAGCTTGATGCCGTCAGCAGCCTGCGTCGGCGGGTAGAGGACCGTGGCCTCCATCTCGCCGCTCTCGATCAGGTCCATCGCCTGGCAGGAGCCGGCGCCGCCGATGAAGGCGAACTCGTCGCGGTCGGCGTTGTCGAAGGCCTGCTTCACGCCGACACCCTGGTCGTCGTCGTGGTTCCAGATGATGTCGATCTTGGGCGCGGCCTGGAGCAGGTTGGACGCCACTTCCTCACCGCTCTCGACGGTGAACTCGGCCGAGACCTGGTTGTCGACCTCCTGGCCGCAGCTGGAGAGCGCGTCGGCGAATCCCTGCGAGCGGTCCTGGGTGAGCGGCAGCGATGCGATGCCCTGGATCTCGGCGATCACCGGATCCGAGATGTTCTGCTCCTCGATGATCGAGCAGGCGTACGTGCCGGCTGACACGCCCATCCCGTAGTTGTCGCCGAGGATCGTCGTGCGGGCCGCGAACGGGCTGGAGAACTCCCGGTCGACGTTGACGACGATGATGCCTGCGTCCATCGCCTTGGTCGCGACATCGGTCAGGGCGTCGCCGTCGGTCGGCAGCAAGACGATCGCGTCGACGCCCGCGTTGATGAAGGTCTCGACCTGGCTGATCTGCTGGTTCGGGTCGTTGGTGCCGTTGGCGACCTTCAGCTCGATGTCGGGGTACTCCTCGGCCTCGGCGATCGCCGAGTCGTTGATCGCGGCCAGCCAGCCGTGGTCAGCCTCCGGGCCGGAGAAGCCGATGGTGACCTTCTTGCCTGGATCGTCGTTGTCGCTGACCGCGCTCTGCTCGGTGGTCCCCTCGTCACCGGAGTCGTTGCTCGTACAGGCGAAGAGCAGACCTCCGACTGCCGCGAGGACCGCGAGCTTGGGGACGAGGGACTTGTTCCTGATGCGTGACATCGGTTACTCCTTGATGAAGTGACGGACCGGCAGGTCCAGCTCATACAGCGGGGGGCTTGGGGACATGCGGACGGCTACGTACTGCCGGCGCGTTTGGCCACGGCCTGCTGCAGCAGCACCGCGGCGACGATAATCACGCCCTTGGCGACGTTCTGGTTGGACGTGTCGATGTTGTTGAGGGTGAAGATGTTGGTGAGCGTGGTGAAGATCAGGACACCGAGGACGGTCCCGACGATCGTGCCGCGGCCCCCGGTCAGCAGCGTGCCGCCGATGACGACCGCGGCGATCGAGTCGAGCTCGAGCAGCACGCCGTGCTGAGCCGTGCCCGTTCCGGTTCGCGCGAGGAGCATGGCGGCCGCGATTCCACTCGCGACACCGACCAGGACGTAGAGGTAGACGGTGTGCCGTTGCACCTTGATGCCGGCCAGCCGGGCGGCTTCCTCGTTGCCGCCGACCGCGATCGTCCGCCGGCCGAACGTCGTGCGGTTGAGCAGCACCCAGCCGATCGCGGCCACCAGCGCGAAGACGTAGACCAACACCGGCACGCCGATCAGCTCACGGGAGAAGAAGTCGACGTACCCCGGGTCGTCGACGAGCTGGTTGCGCTTGTCCGAGATGACCTCGGCGAGCCCACGGGCGGCCGCGAACATCGCCAGCGTGGCGATGAACGGTGCGATCCGTCCGTACGCGATGAGCACACCATTGACCAGTCCACAACCGGCTCCGACGGCCATGGCCGTGAAGACGATGACGATCCAGTGGAAGTCGGCGGCCATCTGCTGGGTCGCCACCGTCGTCGCCCAGACCGTGGAGAGCGCGACGATCGAACCCACCGACAGATCGATGCCGCCGCCGATGATGACGAAGGTCATGCCGATGCTGACGATGCCGAGGACCGCGGCCAACCGCAGGATCGTGACGACGTTGTCGACGTCGGCGAACAGATCGCCGGCCGTGATGATCCCGACCACACACAACAGGGCGAACGCGACGACCAGGCCCAGGTTGCGGCCGGCCGGCGACGCCATGATGCTGGCCACGCGAGATCCGGTGGTGTCCTTCTCTACGACCTCGACCCGTTGCTGCTCGCCCGGCGGCGTCGCGTCGGTCGTCGCGTCTGTCGTCTTCTCACTCACGCGGCGCTCCCTTCCATGACCAGGTCGAGGACCTGGTGCTCGTCGATGTCGGCGGCCGGCCCTTCGTGCATGACCTGCCCTTCACGGAGGACGATCACCCGGTCGGACAGACCGAGGACCTCGGGGACCTCGCTGGACACCAGGACGATGGCGACGCCGTCGTCCGCGAGGCGTTGGATCAGCTTGTAGAGCTCGGTACGCGCTCCGACGTCCACGCCGCGGGTCGGTTCGTCGAGGAGCAGCACCCGGCAGCCCACGGTCAGCCAGCGCGCGAGGACCACCTTCTGCTGGTTGCCTCCGGAGAACAGCCGGACCTCGCGTCCGGGATCCGGCGGGCGCAGGTCGAGCGCCTTGATCTGCTCGCGGGCGGCCGCGCGCTCGGCGGACCGGTCGAGGAACGACGCTTTGGCGAACCTGGGGAGGGACGCGAGCGTGACGTTGCCCGAGACCGACTCGCCGAGCAGCAGCGCCTGGCTCTTGCGCTCCTCGGGGCACAGACCCAGTCCCGCGGCGACGGCGGACGACACCGAGCCGTTGCGCACGCGTTTTCCGGCGACCTCGACCCGGCCGCCATGGGCCCGCCGGGCGCCGTAGACGGTCTCGAGGATCTCCGACCGGCCCGATCCGACCAGCCCGGCCAGTCCGAGGATCTCGCCCGCACGCACCTCGAACGAGATGTCCTCGAACTCACCAGTACGGCGCAGGCCCTGCACCGAGAGCACCGGCTCACTCGGCGCCGGCTGCTCCCGACGGTCCGGGATGACGTACTCGATGGTGCGTCCGGTCATCAGCCGGATCACCTCGTTGGTGGGCGTCGTCTTGGCGGGGAGCCCGGTGGCGACAGTTCGGCCGTCCTTGAGCACGGTGACCCGGTCGCCGATCTCGCGGATCTCCTCGAGGCGGTGAGAGATGTAGACGACCGCGACTCCCTCGCCGGTCAGGTCGCGGATGACCTTGAAGAGCCGCTCCACCTCGTTCTTGTCGAGCACCGCCGACGGCTCGTCCATGATGATCAGCCGCGCGTCGTGCGACAGCGCCCGCGCCATGCTGACGATCTGCTTGCCCGCTGCGGACAGCCGGCCGACCTCTCGGCTCGGCGACAACTCGGGATGACCCAGCCGGGCCAGCAGCTGCTTGGCCGCCCGGCGCATGTCTCCGCGTCGGGCGAACCCGGCGAGGGCCAGCTCGTGTCCGAGGAAGATGTTGGCCGCGACCGACAGTCCGTCGACCAGGTCGAGCTCCTGGTAGATGGTCGCGATCCCCCGGCGGTTGGCCGCGGTCGGGTCGGACAGCCGCACCTGTTCGCCCAGCCAGGTGATGGTGCCCTCGTCCGGCTGGTGCGCGCCGGCAAGCACCTTGATCAAGGTCGACTTGCCAGCACCGTTCTGGCCGAGCAGGCAGTGCACCTCGCCCGGCTGCACATCCAGATCGACCCCGTCGAGCGCTCGTACGCCCGGGAACTGCTTGACGATCCCGGTCATGCGCAGGATGGGGTCGGTCATCGGGCACCTCCAGTGGAGACCTGGACCCCGGCGGGGTCGGCGAAGACGGACGACAGGGCGACATGCGCACCGCCCTGGGCAGCGGCCGTGAAGCCGAGGGCGGACTGCACGACGCGGCAGCCGCCGAGCCCGGCCGCCAGGATGCGGGGCGCCATCTCGGCCCGCATCGACTCGATGAGATAGGGGGCGAGCGGCGCGAAGAAGCCGCCGAGCACCAAAGCCCCTGGGTTGAACACGTTGACCAGCCAGGCCGCACCGCGACCCAGATCGACGCCGATCGCATGCAGGGCGTTGAGCGTACGGGTGTCACCGTCGGCCGCGCGCCGGGCGATGTCGTTGACCCGAACCTCGACGTCGACGGCCGGATCGCGTACCGGGTCGTCTCCCACCGCGGCTGCGTGCAGCACCGCCCGGAAGCCGACCATCGTCTCCCAGCAACCGCGTCGGCCGCAGGCGCAGTCGCGGCCGGCCGGGTCGATCTGGACGTGCCCGACCTCTCCGGCGTAGCCCTCGGCTCCGGTCAGCGGCCAGCTCTGAACGACGAGTCCGGCCCCGACACCGAGCTCGCCGGTGAGGACGACGATGTCGGACGTGCCGGCGACGGTGCCGTAGGCGTGCTCGGCGACGGCGGTCAGGTTGGCGTCGTTGGCGACCCGGATCGGCAGGGCATCGCTGAGATGTGCGCTGACCTCGTCGGCGACCGCCAGGGTCTGCCAGCCGATGTTGGGTGCGGCGACGACCACACCGTGCACGGAGTCCACCAGCCCGGGCACGGCGATCTGGCACTCCAGCAGCTGGGCGCCGTGCTCGTCCGCCGCCTCCCGCGCGGCGGCGACCAGACCGGCCAGGTGCTCCATGACGCCGCGCCAGTTGTCGGCCCCCTCGGGGACCGCCGTGCGCTGCTCGAACACGGTGCGCCCGGACAGGTCCAAGACGACGGCGGCGACATGATGCGCACCGACCTGCAGCCCCAAGCCCCACAGGTCCCGGCCGTCGAGCGCGACGGACTGACCCGGCCGGCCGGGCGACCCGTCCGCGCGGCGGTCGCCGAGCACGACGAGCCCCCGCGAGGCGAGGTCATCGACGACGGAGGCGACGGTGGCCCGGCTGAGACCGGACATCTCGGCGAGGCGGGCCCGGGACCAGGGACCTTCGGTACGAAGCAGCCCCAAAAGGATGGCCATGTTCTCGCCGCGACGACCGAACTGAGCGGCTTGGCGTGGGCCAGCCGCCTTGGCCGTCGTTCCTGTGACCACTCGGCGCTCCTCTCGCGTGCGCCTTGATGACGGCGGGATTGCCATCACACGGCCGATCCGCGAGGTTCGTTCACTGGATCGACAAACTAGAGACAGTTCGGACCCCTTGACAAGGGGATAGCGCCAATCTTTTGCAGATTTGTTGCAGAAGCATGGCTGACACTCTCCGAAGTTCGTGAGCTGATGGCGACTCGGCGAGGCGGGGTTCGGAAACTGATCGCCTCGAACCCCGCCCGCCGAGTGAGCGGACGGCTAGGGCTGGGACACGCCCGCGCCGACGAACTCCGCCCAGTTCAGGTTGAACAGGTTGCCGCCGGTCTGGCCGCCCGGCACCGAACGGAACACGAGGAACATCCGGTGCGATCCGCCGGGATCGGTGACCGGCACGGTCTGGCTCTGCCAGGTCGCGGTGTTCCCGGTGGAGGTGAGGGTCGCCGTGGTCAGGATCGGCCCGTCCACGGCGTCCAGCCGGACCTCGACCGCCGCCATCGGGTTGCCCGCCGGGACCGCGCCCGACGTACTGGCCACCCGGAAGGTGAGCGAGTCGATGTTCTCCAGGTCGAACGGGCCGTTCAGCGCGACCCAGTCACCGCTGCCGAGGCTGCCGCGGTGCTGACCGCCGCCGGCCGGATCGTTGGTCGTGGCCACGTTCGTCCCGGACTCGTCGCGCACGAACTCGACCTCCTGGCGCTTCTGCCGGACGTTCACCTGATCCACCGTGGTGAGTGCCGGTACGCCGGCCGAGCCGCCCAGGTCGGTGTACGACGCGCTGACGACGCCGAACACGTTGCCGCCGTGCGAGACGTCCTCGGCGTACGTCGGCAACACGCCTTCGCAGCCGCTGACGGTCGCCTCGGCATGGCCGTGCTCGTCGTGGCCGAGGACGAAGGTCACCTCGACCCGGCCGCAGTCGATCGTGCCGTCCTCGGGATCGGTCACGGTCACCTCGAACGGGATCGACTCACCGAAGGCGAACAGGCCGCCCTCGACCGGTGTGTCGACCGAAACGGTCGGTGCGGTGTTCCCGACGGTGATCGTCGTGTTCGCCGACGCCGACTGGCCGCTCGAGTCGTACACGGTCAGCCGCGCCGTGTACTGGCCCGGCGTCGTGTACGTGAACTGCGGATCGGCGTCGATCGAGTCGATCGTGCCGTCACCGTTGAAGTCCCACTCGAAGCGGATCGAGTCAGCCGGGTCCGGGTCACGCGAGCCGTTGCTCGAGAACTCCACGGTCAACGGCGCCGACCCACTCGTCGGATTGGCCGACAGCACCGGGATCGGCGCCCGTTGGCCCTTGACGTAGTCCCAGCGGTACAGCCCGGCGTCGTTGTTGATGTTGAAGAACCCGTCGCCGTACGCCAGCAGGTAGAAGTGCCCGCTGCCGTCGAACTGCAGGTCCATCGGGTTGTCGCACTCGAACGGCCGGTTGGTCTGCGGGACCCGAGTGGGTGTCAGCCCGCCGCAGTCCAGCAGGTTGTTGATCTTGAACACCCGGCCCTGCGAGTCGAACCGGATCTCCCGCAGCATGTCGCGGGTGAACTCGCCGAAGAAGACCGAGCCGTCGTAGTACGGCGGCAGCTTCGTCGGATCGGGGTTGTCCGGGTCGTACTCGTACTTGTCGGCGCCGTGCGGCCCGACTCCACCGGTGCCGAGCTCCGGGAACAGCCGCGGGCACTGGGTCGTGCCGGAGCCGTTGTAGTAGGCGAAGCACGGCGTGCCGAGCGGGTTGTCGGCCCGGTTCTCCGGTGTGAAGGAGTACCAGACATCCGGGTTCTTGATGGGTGGTGTCTGAACCCGGCCCGGCTCCACGGTCGGACCGCCTTCGAGGTTCCATCGCGACGTGTTGTCGGGTCCCTTCGTGGGGTTGTCGCACTCGTAGGTCTGCGCCGGGTTGTCGAGCGGCTGACTCGTGTTGAAGTTCCAGCGGTAGTACGGCAGGTCCTGCCGATAGCACAGCGGCCAGCCGTAGTTGGCCGGCTCCCGGATGATCTCGACTCGCCCGGTTCCGGCCGGACCGCGGAAGTTCTGCGGCGTGTTCGAGTCCGGCGAGTAGTCGGTGACGTAGGCGACGTCGTTGCTGTCGACCTGGATCCGGAACGGGTTGCGGAAGCCCATCGCGTAGATCTCCGGACGGGTCTTGTCGGCACCGACCGGGAACAGGTTGCCGTCCGGCACCGTGTACGCGCCGCCGAACTCGTTCTCGTCCGCCGCCGCGATGTCGTCGTCGACCGTGATCCGCAGCACCTTGCCACGCAGGTCGTTGGTGTTCATCGCCGAGCGCCGGGCGTCGACGAACGGGGCGTTGAACTGGCCGTCGGCGGTCATCATGTCGTTGTGCGGGCTGAACCCACCGGAGTTGCCACCGCCGGCCGGCGTGTCGTCTCCGGTGACCATCCACAGGTTGTTGTGCGTGTCGAAGTCGATGTCACCGGCGACGTGACAGCACGCCCCGCGGTTGACCGGCACCCGCATGATCTGCTGCTCCGACCCCAAGTCGAGATGGGCCGGATCAGATGCCGTGGCATCGACGAACTTGAACCGGGACAGCTGGAAGTAGCCGACCCAGGGGTCCCACACCGCCGGGTTCGCACCGGTGGTTGGCGCGTTGGCCGTCGGTGTGGTCTGCGTGACGACCTCGCCCGTGGAGAGCTTGACGTCCTCCACCGTGGGCGGTGCGTAGTACAGGTAGATCCAGTGATTGGTCCCGAAGTGGTTGTCGATCGCCGGGCCGTACATGCCGTCCTCGCTGTTGGTGTACACCGGGATCTGGGCGAGGACGGTGGTGGTGTTCGTCTCCGGGTTGTGGAGTCGGACGCCGCCGCGGCGGTCGGTCTGGATGACGCGCCCGTCCGGGAGGGTGTCGAATCCGATCGGCTCACTGATGTTCGGCGGCAGTGCGACCGCGGTCTGCTGGTAGTTGGCGAGCACGGTCGCGCCGCAGTCACTGAAGACCGGGTCGGCCTGGCCCGCGGCCCAGCCGATCGCGCCGGCCAGATGCGAGCGCAGCTCGGACTCGCCGAAGCTCGCCGCCGTGTTGCCGAGCGAGCTGTAGAACGAACGCCCGCCGCGCCAGTCCTTGCACCAGGTCACCGGGTGGTCGGCGCCCATCGTGCCGCCCTCGATGCCCTCGAGCCGGCCGCCCCAGGGCTGGATCTCGAACGACCCGAGGTCGTCGACGTGCTCCACGACGGTCGCGAGCACGTGGCTCTCGCCGCGTACGTTGCGGGCGAAGTTGTACCAGGCGTCGGTGCGCGTCCAGTACTCCGGCAGGTCCTTGGAGGCGTCGTGGACCCGGTCGGCGACCTTGATCGTTCCCGGCTGGACGTCGGTCTTGCTGGTCGCGCGGGTGCCGATCAGGTCGGTGTAGAACTGCCAGTCGGGCTCGAGCTCGACGGCCGAGCCGATGCCGACGAAACCGCCGCCGTCGGCGAAGTACGCTTCGAACGCGTTCTGCTGGGCATCGGTGAGCACGTCGCCAGCGGTGTTGAGGAAGACCACGGTCCGGTACTGCTTCAGGTGCTCCTGGTCGAACTTCCTCGCGTCGTCGGTGACCTGCACCGTGAACCGGTGCTCCTGGCCGAGCGCGCGGATCGCCGCGACACCGGCTTCGGTCGCAGGGCTGGGTCCGTCGGCGGACTTGGTGAACACGAGCACGCGGTACTGCATGCCCTCGTTGTCGTCGGGTGCGGCCGCTGCCGTCGTCGATAGCGGCGCCACGGCCGCCAGTCCACCGGCGGCGAGACCCACCCCGGCGACCGCGGCTTGCAGGCGTCTGCGCAGCCGGTTGCTACGTTGTCTCATAGGAGTCCTCTTTCTAGGGGTTCCTGCTCACGGCTCCGGTCGCGTTCGAGGCCAATCGACATCGCGATCGGAGCCGTTGCCGTTGCTGAAGGGGATCAGCCGCGCAGGTTGTTCATGTTGAACGCGCTGAACTCGGTGAACCGCAGCGAGCGGCCCGGGTCGGCCGTACCGCCGGGTGCGTTGTCCTGCTCGTAGTTCGGGTTGTGGTAACCCTTCGCGCCCTGTCCGGCGAAGAACGTCTCGAAGTCGATGTCACTGCTCGCGTCGCCGAACGGCACGAAGTTGTAGCCGTTGCCGACACCGGGCGGATCGAGCGTCCGGTCGCCGTCCTTGGCGTGGTAGAGCGGATAGCGCTGGGTCTGCCGCGCCACCGTGGCCAGCGGGTCGAAGATGTCCTCGACGCGGGCGCCGTTCTCGTCGTAGCGCCACCGCCACTGGTGCTGCGCCACGTGCGCCCAGTAGATGTCCATCTCGATCTGGACCAGGCCCGGGTCGGTGTTGTCGAGGTAGTGCTGCATCAGCCGTTTGCCCGACTCCGCGCGCACCTGCGTCGGCGCGATCGGAGCGCCGGTCACGCGGTCCTCGGTGACGGTCACCATCGGCCCGTCCTGGAGGAAGTTGTACGCCGGCGAGTGGTTGTGCGTGTACATGTGGATGCCGAACTCGTTGACGCTGATCTGGTTGAGCGCGGTCCACTTCTCGCAGGCGATCGTCCACGGCTCGATGTTGCGGTTGTTGGCGCTGGTCGGGTCGTTGCCGGTTCCCATGAACGGGGTGCCGAGGATCGCCGCGAACTCGAGCTCCGTACGCAGGCGCAGCTCGTCGGCCGCTGTCATGGTGCCGCCCGCGCTGTTCGGGCCGAACCAGGTGTTGGGGATGAACCCGTGGTTGCCGATCGCCTCGAGGCCAAACTCGTCGAGGAAGCCGCGGATCCGGCCGGCGTATTCGAGGTAGGCGGCCCGGCCGGCGGCGTTGCCGTCGTTCGGATAGCCCGCGTTACCACCCGGGTTGTTCGCGTTCTGCCCGTAGCCGGCGAACTCCACCTGATGGATGCCGACGTTGGCGAAGAACTCGAACAGCTCACGCCAGCCGCCCGGCAGCGGGACGAGCGGGCCGAGGTCGGTGGGGTCCTGGGGGAAGTTGTCGCCGCCCAGGAAACCCATGGTCGGGTTGCCGGTCGAGATCGCGAGCCGGCCGGGGACGTCGCGCTGGGTGAAGGTGATGGTCCCGACCTTGCCGGCCGGGATCAGCCGACCGCTCGGCGCCGCTGCGGCCGCTCCGGCGAGCGGGGCGATGCCTCCGGCAGCCGCACCGAGGGTGAGACCGGCGGTGGTGCCGAGGAAGCGACGACGGCTCAGGGCCCTCCGGACTGGGTTGGATTTGGATGCACGCATCGTGCTCCTCCTAGAAGCTGGCCGCGCCGAATGGCGCAGGGGGCGGACGCGAGAAGAGCCGGCGTCGCGCTGAGCCCGAGTAGGCACGCCTTGCGGACGAAGGTTTTTCCGAGAGGTAACGAAACTATCGCCATAGCCAGCCCCTCCGGTGGTGCTGACCCCTAAAGTTACGGGCTAATTACAGTTAGTAGCAATAGTCATGAACGAACTTTCGAAAGTAATTTTCGAAACGGAGTGACCGGCTCCGCTCGGTCGCACATCCGGTCGGTCGCACAGTACGACCGCCAACCGCTAACGCCGGTCGGCGCGAACCGGGACTCGGTTCGCGCCGACCGGACGATGGATCTAGAGCTCGCGCACCCGTACGTTGCGGAACTCGACCACATCGGCGTTGCTGTGGTTCTGCAGTCCGATGAAGCCCTCGGTGAACTGCCGCAGGTCCGTCGGCGGGTCACCGGCACGGTCCGGCTGCTGGCCGGGGGTGTTGTCGAACTCGTTGATCACCACGCCGTTGCGGATGATCGTGAAGTGCTGGCCGACGACGCGGATCTCGTAGTCGTTCCAAACACCCTTCGGCGTCGGTCGGGCCTGTTCGAGGTTGTTCTCCTTGAACAGGTAGACCGACCCCGTCTTCCGCGGTTCACCGGTGGCGCCGTCGTAGATCTGGATCTCGTGGCCACAGTTGATGGCCACCCAGGCCTGCGAAGTACGGGCGGCGCCGATGCGTCCGCATTCGGGTCGCTCGTCCAGCGGTTGACGCGGATCGGGGAACCGGATGAACACGCCGCTGTTGGCCCGCCCGTTGCCCGGCGAGATGTCCCGGAACTCCAGCTTGAGCGAGTAGTCAGCGAACGACGCATCCTTGTACCACAGCATGCCCAGACCGCCGGTGGTGCGCATCGTGCCGTCTGGCTGCAACACGAACTCACCGCCCGGAGCCTGCGACCAGCCCTGCAGCGACTCGGCTGTTCCGTCGAACAACGGAATGTAGCCAGGTGCACCAGACGGCGAGCCGATGTCGGTTCGCGCCGCAGCGCTGGTCAGCCGTCCGGCCTCGGAGCCGCTGATCAAACCCGCGTCGGCCATCCGCTCAGCCAGGCCGGCGACGGTGTCGACGAACGTACCGTGGTCCGGGTAGTCGCGCTCGTCGTCGATCAGGTCGTTGATCGTGCAGCCGCCGCCCAGCGAGTGGTTGGTCACGCCGGTGTCGGTGTCACGGAACCAGACCGTGTCCCGGGTGTCGGGCTCGGCGCAGCTCACGTCGACCTCGACCTGCGTGCTGGCCTTCTCACCGTCGGCGTAGGTCACCGTTAGCGTTGCGGTGTGACTGCCGCCCTCGACATAGGTGTGCCGCGGGTTGGCCGACGACGAATGGGTGCCGTCGCCGAAGTCCCACTGGTAGCTGACGCCGCCGGACTTCTCGCCGCTGAACGCGATCGTCATCGGCGTGTTGTTGACGGCGACCGACGACGCGGTGGGACCCGGAGTCGGCGGACCACCGTCGTAGACGACCCGAATCAGCTTCTGGTTCTGGTTGAGGCTGAAGAAGCCGCCCCCGTAGTCGCCCATGTAGAGGGCGCCGTCCGGACCGAACCGTGAGGTCATCATCCAGCTCTGCAGGTTGGCAGCGCCGCCGGGGATGATCTCGCGCAGGCTCTCGGCGAACACCGGGGGCTGCGCGTCCTCGATCCCGTCGGGATCGACGGTGAGCGCGACCCGGTTGTTCGGGTTGCACTCGTCACCGAGGAACCACTTGTCCTCCCAGTACGACGGCCACGCGACGTCACTGTTCTTCTGCGTGATCAGCGACTGGTGATAGACCGGGCCGGTCATGATTGCCTGGCAGCCGCCCCGCAGGTACGGCTCGGTGAACGTGGTTTCCGTGTTGTTGTACGTCGGGATCCCACTGCCGTCGGACCGCTCCGGGAACACCGGTCCGCCACCCTGCGGCGAGTACCAGATCATGTTGTCCCGCGCCGGCGGCAGGTTCACCAGGCCGGTGTTGCGTGGCGAGTTGTTCTGCAGATTGTCGCAGTCGTACCAGCCGGTGAGGATGCTCGCGTCCTCGTTGCTCCGGTCGCGGTACGGCTGGCCGTTGCCCATGCAGTAGGGCCATCCCTGGTTGCCGGCCGACGTGATGATGGTGGCGGTCTCGTACTTCGCCGGCCCCAGCTCCGGGCTCGGGCTGCCGGCGTCCGGGCCGACCCAGGCCGCGTGGAGCAGGTCGGTCGTCGGGTCGACGAAGAGCGTCGAGATGTTGCGTACGCCCATCACATAGATCTCCGGCCGGGTCTTGTTGCCCGGGTCCTCCGACTCGGGGAACAGGTTGCCGTCCGGGATCGTGTACGTGCCGTCGGGCTCGGGGTGGATCCGCAGGATCTTGCCGTCCAGGTCGTTGGTGTTGCCTGCCGTACGGCGGGCGTCCTGGTAGGAGTAGCCACCGAACTCCTGGGTCCAGTTGTTGCCCGAGTAACCGTTGGAGCCGCCGGACGAGTTGGAGTCGCCGACACCGATGTAGAGGTTGCCGTCGGAGTCGAAGTCCATCCCGCCACCGGCATGGCAGCAGAAGTGCACCTGGATCTCCCACTTGAGCAGGTCGACCCGGCTGTTCATGTCGATCGTGTTGGTCTGCTTGTCGTAGGTGAACCGCGAGATCGTCCGCTCGCCGGTGTGCCGGGTGCGGTCGACCGACGCCTGCGGCATCCAGTACAGGTAGATCCAGCCGTTCTGCAGGAACTTCGGGTCGAGCGCGATGCCGACCAGGCCGTCCTCGGCCTTGACCGACTCGTCGCCACTGCCGCGGTTACCGAACGCCGGCAGCGTCGCGAGTAGCTTGGGCTGCTTGGTGTCGGGGTCCCACCGGTGCACGGTGCCGCAGCCGAGGCCGACGTTCGGGTTGTCCCACGAAGCGATCGGGCCGGACGGGCAGGCCGACTTGCCGATGTAGAACACCGAGCCGTCAGCCGCGACGTCCAGGCCGTGGATCTCGCCGATGTCGTTGAGATCGAACGGCGCCGGACCCTGGGTGACGAGTCGCTCGATCCGGTAGTTCGACGCGATGGTCGCCTGGCAGTCGCCGCGGACCATGCCGGTCGTCCACTGGATGGCACCCATCAAGTGGTCCTGGAAGTCGCCGTCGCCGTAGCCGTCGGCGGTGGCTCCCATGCCGGTGTAGAACGACCGGCCGCCGTCGTAGTCGCGGCACCACGAGATCGGATGGAACGGACCGTTGGCGCCCCGACCCGGGTCGTAGGTCGACTCGTCCACCTGCGCGACGGTGTGGACCTGGCCGACCGGGTTGGTGTCCCAGTTCAGCCACTGGTCGTCTCGGGTCTCGGTGAGCGGCAGCCCGTCGTTGGCCGGGTGCTGCCGGTCGACGAAGTTGACCGTCGCCTCCTGCACCGGCGGGTCCTCAGGTGGCGTCGCGTCACCGGCGAAGAGCTCGAGCTCGGCCAGCTGGGTGAGCGGGCCGCCGGCGTTCGCCCTGATGTCGATCCGGTACCACTCGTACGACGTGGTGTTCTCGAACGAGTAGTCCTTGGTCTGGAACCGGTTCGGGAAGCTCTCCCCGCTCCGGGTGTCCAGGTCGGTCCAGGTCGAGCCGTCGTTGGACCCCTGCAGCGCCCAGTTGCGCGGGTCGCGCTCGGGGGAGTCGTTGGCCGACGTCAGCGCGTACTGGTTGATCGCGGCCGCCTCCTGGAGCCGGACGGCCACCCAGCCGGTGGGATTGAAGGTCAGCCACTTGGTGCCGATGTCGCCGTCGACCAGCTGGAACCTGGTCTCGTTCGGCGGGTTGTCGCCACTCGCGGTGGTCGCACTCGACACGACCGGCTCCGGCTCGGGCAGCGCGCCGACCGGACGCGCGCCGATCAGGCCACCGAACCACTGCGAGCGCTCCTGCGCCCTGGCGGCGTCGTGGATGCCCAGGAAGCCGCCACCGGCCTCGATGTAGTCCTCGAGCTCCCGCTCCTGGTCGTTGCTCAGCTCCGCTCCGACGGCGGACAGGAACACCACACCGCGGTACGGCCGCAGACCCTCGGCGCTGAACACCGACGGGTCGGTCGAGACGTCGACGTCGAATCCGCCGCTGCTGCCCAGTTGCTCGATCGCCGCTGCGGCGTCCAGCACCGGGTCGTCCTGCTCCTCGGCCGGGCCGTGGAAGACCAGCACGTTCACCGCGCTGGCGTCGTCGGCCACCGCGGCCGGTTGGGACTGTGCTTGTCCCTGGGCCGGGATGGTGGTCAGGCCGAGCGCCAGCACGGCGCCGGCCGCCAGGGCCAGCGCCTGGCGCCGTGGTCTCGAGGGCGCGCGTCCTCGGGGACGCGGCTTGGTACGTTCGAACATGGGATTCCTTTCTCGACCGCTGAGTCGTTGCGGTATGGCGGGAGTTCCCCGCTCGCTTCGGCCGCCGTACGAGGGCAATCGGCTGCGACCGAAGCGAGCACTAAGCGCCCGCCGGGGTGAGGGTTGCGGTGAGCGACCGGGCCGGGATGCCCGGATCGGACTCCTCCTCAAGAAGGGCTGCGTCCCGAGGCGCAGGGGCGGATCCCAAAGGAGCCGGCATCGCGGTGACCACCCGAGAGTCATGCCGCTGTGACGGACCTGGTTCTGCCGAAAAGTAGCTAAATAATGTCATCGCTAGCACTTCCGGTGGTTTCGCGGTTTCCTTAAGTTACGGCGTGAATACTGAAACTTTCAATATTTCACGATGAACTTTCGTAACTTATTTCTAAAAGCTCTGGTTGCTCCCCCCATCAGCCTCGGGTCAGAGGTCCCGCCGACGTGCGAGCTCGACCAGCGCCCGCAGCTCGGCCGCGGCGGCCGGCTCCGGCCCGGCCTCCTCCAGTGCCTCCAGCGCCAGGCCGGCCCGCCGGTCGGCCTCGGCCTGCGCCCAGGCCCGGCCACCGGCCCGCTCGACGAGCTCGGCCATCCGAGCGGTTCCGTTCGACCTGCTGTCGGCGTACAGCACCCGCAGCCGCTCCCCCGCACTGGTCCCGGAGGTCAACGCCGCGGTGACCGGCAGGGTCAGCTTTCGCGCTGCCAGGTCGGCGTGCACCGGCTTGCCGGTCAGCTCCGGGTCGCCCCAGATGCCCAGCAGGTCGTCGGTGAGCTGGAACGCCACTCCGAGATGGCGGCCGAACTCCCGGTACGGCGCCGTCTCGCACTCCCCCGGGCGCACCACCATCGCGCCCAGCTGACAGGCACATCCCAGCAGAGCGCCGGTCTTCGCCTCCGCCAGCGCCAGGCATCGATCCAGGTCGGCGTCGTCGGATCGGCCCTGGACCTCCAGATCGGTGCCCTGGCCGACGCACAGTTCGAGCAGCGTGGCCGCCAGCGTCTCGATGCCGGCACCGAGCCGGGACAGCTGGTTCAGCGCCAGCGCCAGCAGGGTGTCGCCGGTGAGGACGGCGTACGCCACGCCGAACACGTCCCAGGTCGCGGGCCGATGCCGGCGTACCGCGTCACCGTCCATCACGTCGTCGTGCAGCAGCGTGAAGTCGTGCATGAGCTCGACCGCCACTGCCGCGGCGATCAGCCGTTCCGAGGCTCCGACGTCGTCACCGGCGGCAGCGCGCCCGCAGCTCATCACCAGCGCCGGCCGCAGCGCCTTGCCCGGGTGGCCGGCGGGCCGGCCCTCGGCGTCCCACAGCCCGGCGTGATAGCCGGCCGCCAACCGCACCCTGGGCGGCAGACCGTCGATTGCCGACCGGAGTGCGGGCTCGATCTGCTCGCGCGTCTCCGCGAGCAGCCGCCCCGCGAGGCCGGCCACGATCGGACCGTCGCCCGGGTCCCTGGCGATCCCCGGCTCGGCCGCCGCTCTGGTCATCCCGGTACCGGCCGCTCGGCTTCCACCCGTGCGCCGGCCAGCTGGAGCAGCAGGTTGCGGACCTCGGTCGCCTCGAACCGCTCCCGGGCGGCACTCGGGTCGGAGCACAGCAGCATCGGTCCGTCCGCCGGGTCGGCGGGCAGCCGGCCGTGGCTGCCGCGCACGGGCGCGGGGTCCAGCGGGACCACGTTCATCGCATACCGGAAGCCGAGCTTCTTGCGGGCCAGCCCGGCTCCGGCCCGCAGCTTCACCCAGCGGTCCTCGGGGTCGAGGAACAGCTCGGCCGGGTCGTAGCCCGGCTTCTTGTGGATCTCCACCGCACGGGCGAAGTCCGGCGCGCGGTCGTCGTCGAGCCAGTAGTAGTAGGTGAACCAGGCGTCCGGCTCGGCCACCAGGACCAGTTCGCCGGCCCGCGGGTGGTCGAGGCCATGCGCGGCCTTGCCGTCCGCGTCGAGCACCTCTGCGACGCCGGGCAGCGCACCGACCAGCTCCCGCACCTGGTCCAGGTCGGCGGGATCCCGCACGTACACATGGGCCAGCTGATGGTCGGCCACGGCGAACGCGCGTGACGTCCAAGGGTCGAGCAGCTCGCCGCTGGCATTGGTGTGTACGTGGAGCAGGCCGTTTCGACGCAGCGCCCGGTTGACGTCCACCGGACGGCGTACATCGGTGATGCCGTACTCACTGAGCACCACCACCGTGACGTCCTGGTCGCGAGCGTCGTCCAGCAGCGGCGCCAGCGCGGCGTCCACGTCACGGGCGGCCTGTACGGCCTGTTGACTTTTCGGCCCATAGCGCTGCAGGTCGTAGTCGAGATGCGGGATGTAGGCCAGGGTGAGATCGTGCTCCGGCAGCAGCATCCGGGTGGCTCCGACGATCCATTTCGAGCTCTGGATCGACGCCGTCGGCCCCCAGTAGTTGAACAGCGGGAACGCGCCGAGCTGGCCGGTCAGCCGGCCGTGCAGCGACGGCGGCCAGGTCCAGCAGTCCGGCGACTTGCGTCCGTCGGCGTGGTAGACCGGTCGCGGCGTGATGGTGGTGTCGGTGCTGGATCCCATCGCGTACCACCAGCACACGTTGGCGACCCGGTAGTCCGGCCAGGTCCGGCGGGCGGTCTCCCAGACCTTCTCGCCCTCGACGAGCCGGTTGTGCTGCCGCCAGAACAACACCTCGCCCAGGTCGCGGAAGAACCAGCCGTTCCCGACGATCCCGTGCTCTTGCGGCGTCAGTCCGGTCAGGAAGGTCGACTGGGCCGGGCATGTGACCGCTGGCAGCACGGTGCCGAGCTCGGCGTCGAACCCGTCGCCGGACAGCGCACTCAACCGGGGCATGTGGGTCAGCAGCCGCGGGGTGAGCCCCACGACGTCGATGACGAGCAGCTTGTTCACAGCGTCTCCAATCCGAGCTCGACGAGTCGGTCGCGGGCCCAGCCCAGCTCGGCCGCGATGCCGTCGACCAGCCCGTCCGGACCGTCCGGCCGCCGGGCCTCCGGCAGCACCGACCAGGTGTACGTCTCCACCTCGATGTGGTCGGTCACCGCCGTCGGCCCGCCAAGCAGGGCCGCCAGCGTCTGCGTCAGGTGGTCATGGGTGCCGTCCAGCGGCTCAACCGGCCGTTCGTGCAGCGGCACGTGGAAGTGCACCCGCCAGGGGCCGCGGCCACGCAGCGCCCGCCGGCCGTCCAGCGCGTCAGGCAGGTCGTCGCGGCCCATGGTCCGTCCGCCCGCGTGCTCGCGGGTCTGGTGCAGGAACCGGTCCTCGGAGTAGTCGGCCAGCGCCTCCCGGGTGGCTGCCTCGCCCGGTGTCGCCGCCTGCAGCGCCGCTGACGCCTGCGCCTTCACGACGGGCAGGCCGGCCGAGGCCAACCGCTCGACGGCGGCCGCCGAGTCCTCGAACTCCACCGCCAGATGGCAGGTGTCCAGACAGACGCCGATCCAGTCGGTGTCCACCTGGGCCAGCCGCTCCACCGCATCGGTGGTGGTCTCCACGGCACACCCGGGCTCCGGCTCGAGACCGACCCGGATCGCCCAGCCGGTCTCGGCCTGCAGCTTCTCCAGGCCCTCCACCAGCCTGGCCAGGTGCTCCTCGGCCTGATGCTGCCGGTCGGCGTACCACGGGCTGCGCCAGCCGAGCGGCAGTGTGGAGATGCTGCCGCGGGCCGCGTCGTCGGGCAGCAGCTTGGCCAGGACAGCCGCGCAGTTGAGCGTGTACTCCAGCCGGGCCGAGTCACACCAGTCCGGCCGGTAGACGGCCTTCTTCACCTCAGGATCGTGGAACCCGGCGTACGGGAAGGCGTTGAGCGTGACCACCTCGAGTCCGCTGTCCGCGAGTGCTTCCCGTAGCCGCTCGACGTCCGGGTGGTCGGCCAGATGCGCGGCAACCGGTGCCGGCAGCCACAGACCGAGTCCCAGCCGGTCGACGCCGAGCCGGGCCCGCACCCCACCGCCGTAGCGGCGCACTTGGTCGAGCAGCGCCTCGAAGTCCTCGGTGGGGTGGACGTTGGTGCAGTACGCGAGATGGACGAGCGTGCCGTCCGGGTGCCGGAACCGCATGGCTCACTCCTGTTCGGTCGGGCGCTGCCCGCGCAGCACCGAGTTGCCCTGGAAGGTCGCCGTGGGCTCGGCCTCGATCTCGTCGAGCAGGAGCCGTCCGCTCTGCGCGTAGAACTCCACCGGGTTTCGCCACAGCACGCGATCGACGTCGTCGTCGGTGAAGCCGTTGTCGAGCATCGCCCAGCCGGTCTTCGCCGTCTTGAGCGGATCGCTGCGACCCCAGTCGGCCGCCGAGTTGACGATCATCCGGTCCAGCCCGTACGCGGCCAGGATCCCGACCATCCGCTGCTCGTCCATCTTGGTGTCGGGATAGATCGAGAACCCCATCCAGCAGCCGGACTCGGCCACCATCTGCACGGTCAGCTCGTTGAGGTGGTCCACCAGCACCCGCTCCGGCGGCAACCCGGAGCTCGCGACCAGCTCCAGCGTCCGGCGGGTTCCCGCGGCCTTGTCCCGGTGCGGCGTGTGCACCAGCACCGGCAGGTCGTGCTCGCCTGCCAACTCGAGCTGATGCGCGAATGCCTTCTCCTCCTCGGCCGTCATCGAGTCGAACCCGACCTCCCCGACCGCGACGACGCCGTCCTTGGCCAGGTAGCGCGGCAGTACGTCGAGCACCGCCGCGCACTGCGGGTCGTTCGCCTCCTTCGGATTCAGCGCGATCGTGCAGTGGTGCCGGATGCCGAACTGGGCAGCCCGGAACCGCTCCCAGCCGACCAGACCGTCGAAGTAGTCGCAGAACGAGCCGATGCTGGTGCGCGGCTGGCCCAGCCAGAACGCCGGCTCGACGAGCGCCCGGACTCCGGCGGCGTACATCGCCTCGTAGTCGTTGGTGGTGCGGGACGTCATGTGGATGTGCGGGTCGAAGATGCGCATCAGGTGGCCTCCAGTCCTTCGGTCTCCGTCCTCCGATTGCCGCCGTCTTCCGGCCGATCCGCAGCGCTCCAAGGAACCCGCTCGAGCACCCGGCTCGCGTCCGCCGGGACCGATCGCCCGGCGGCGGTGCGCTCGCGGCAGTAGTCGGCCACCATGCGAGCCAGCTCGGCGTCGGCCCGCTCGTCGAGGCGAGCGACGGCATCGAGCGGGACTCCCACGAACAGGCACTTCAGTACGCCCTGGCGCCAGGCCTCGACGCTGAGGTGTCGCGCTCCGTACGCCCCGAGCGCCGCGGCGACCAGACGCACGTCGTTGGTTCGCAGTGCGTCGTCGACCAGCGGCAGGGAGGCCGGGCCTGGCTCGGGGTCGATCGCCGACAGGGCCCGCAGCACGCCGCGCTTCTCGTCGGCGTCGCCGTAGCGGTAGAGCTCGGCGATCTCACGGTCGAACCGCTCCGGCCGGTCCCGCCAGGCGTCGGCCAGCGTCGCCAGCAGCGCCACCCGGGCCTCGTCCTCGAGTCGTGGGTGCCGGACGCCGTCCGGGTCGTCGGCGTCGGACGGTCCGCGCGCCACCCGCCGACCCACAGCCGGGAACAGCACCGAGATCCGCTCCGGCTCGTCGTCGAGCTCGTGTACGAGCGCCTCCAGACGGCGTCGGGCGTCGGCATCCAGGTGCGGCGTGAGGTGATCCGACGTTGTACTCATGTCCGCTGCGCCTCCTCGGCTGGCGATCGATGTCCTCAGGTACGGACGGCTTCCCGCTCGCCCCGGGCCCGGGCGAGTGCCGTACGCAGCGTGTCCAGAGACCGGGCGGCGACGACTGGCGCGGCATGTCCGTGTCGTGGCAGCTCGACGGCCGCCAGACCCGAGTAGCCGACGTCGAGCAGCGCACCCAGCGCGTTCGGCAGGTCGACTTCGCCGGCGCCGAACTCGAGATGCTCGTGTACGCCGGGGACCATGTCGTCGAGCTGCACGTTGGCGAGCAGGGCACCGGCCTGGTGGACGCAGTCGGCGACCGTGCCCGGCTCGTTGCAGACGCAATGACCGATGTCCAGGGTCACCCGCAGCCGCTCCGGCGAGCCGAGCCGACGGCGCAGCTCCAGCACCCCGGCGACAGTGTCGACGAACATGCCCGGCTCGGGTTCGAACGCGCACACCACGTCGTGCCGCTCCGCCTCGCCGAGCACCGTCTCCACCCCGGCGAGCAGCCGTTGCCAGCCGTCGTCGGCGCCGATGCCCTCGTCCAGGATCCCGGACCAGAACGACACCGCCTCCGCCCCCAGATCGGAGGCGATGCGTACCGCTCGGCACAGCAGGTCCACTCGCCGCTCCCAACCGTCGGTCGACACCAGCGTCGGCTCGTGCTTGTGCCACGGGTCCATGACGTAGCGCGCTCCGGTCTCCACCACGACGGCCAGACCGAGCCGATCGAGTCGCTGACTGACCGCGGCGGTTCGGGCCGCCAGATCGGGCGCGAACGGGTCGAGGTGCGGCTGATCGACGGTCAGCGCGACGCCGTCGTAGCCGAGCCCGGCGATCACCTCCAGGGCGTCGTCCAGGCGGTGGCTGCCGAAGCCGTTCGTCCCGTAGCCGAAGCGCAGGCTCATGTCGGCGACACCACCTTGGATGCCAGCCGCGCCGCCGGTCCGGCGAGCAGCAGACCGCCGGCCACACCCGGCGAGCCGGATCGGGCGGCCAGCGCCGACTGCAGCAGGATGACGCCCCGGATCCCGGACCCGGTCGCGCTGCGCACCGTGCCCGCGTCCAGCTTCTCGGCCGCACGCAGCTGACTGCGGCCCACCGCCGTCGCGTACACCGCAGCCAGGCCGGCGCCGGACCATCGAGCTACCCGGCCGCCCCAGGACGGGGCCGGCCGGTCCGGTCGCCGAGCAGGGAGCGCAGCAGCCGAGGCTGCCGTCGCCGTCGCGATCAGCGCGGCGTAGGCATCGGACGGCCGCGCACCGTTCACCTCGCCCCGGCTCAGCACGGTCACTCCGAGCGTGTGGGCGGCGACGGCGGCGCTGGTGGGCGCGGCTTCGCGCCAACGGCTTCCGGCGCCGAGCAGTACGTCGAGACCGCGGGCGGCCGCCATGCACGCCGGTCCGGCCGGGGTGGGCTTGGCCAGCAGGTCGTAGGCCCAGGCCGTTCCCGCCACGCGGACGGCGCCGCCCAGGCCTCGTCGACCGCCGACGAGACCGGCGACCAGCAGGCCCGCCGCGGTCAGCCCGGCGGCCACTCCCAGCGCCTCGGTCGGACTGACCCGGCCGGACGGGATGGGCCGCTCCGGCCGCTCGACACGGTCCAGGTCCCGGTCGGCGTAGTCGTTGAGCGCCATCCCGGCCCAGTACAGGCAGGCAGAGGCCACCGGCAGCGCCCAGCTGCGCCGCCCGTACGGCCAGCCCGCCGCAGCGGCACCGGCCAGTGAGTCCCCGGGCACGGTCAAGGCCGCCGGCAGGCGGACCAGCTCGACCAGGTCCCGGGTCTTCATGTCCGGTCGCCCGCCTCGCCCAGTCGCTGACACCAGTCCAGCAGCGCAGCCCACTGCTCACTGAGGGCATGCACCTCGCTGCCGGCCGGGTTCTTGAAGAAGAACCCCAGCGGCCCGAGCGGGCCGGTCTCGCCGACCTGATGCGCCCGCGCCACCAGCCGGACCAGGTCCAGCACGAGTGGAGCGGCCAGCGCCGAGTCGCAGCCAGTCCAGGTGAACTGCAACGACATCTGGGTGCCGAGGAAGCCCTCGAACGAGATCATGTCCCACGCGGTCTTCCAGTCGCCCAGATCGGCCACGTAGTCGATGTGCAGCGGCCCGTCCACCGGGTGGCCGAGGATCGCCTCCAGACTCTGGCCCTTGGTCACCGTCTTGCTCGCGGCGTTCGCCGGGTCGGCCAGCGTACGACCGTCGCCACCGCCGAGCAGGTTGTACGACGACCACGAACGGACCCGCAACGCGCGCATCGCGAACATCGGTGCCAGCACCGTCTTGACCAGCGTCTCGCCGGTCTTGCCGTCCGAACCCGCCCACGGCAGTCCGGCCGAGGCGGCCAGCTCCTCCAGCGCGGGCAGCCGCGGCCCGGGACTCGGCGTGAACGCGACTACCGGACAGCCGGCCCGGAACGCCGCGTACGCATAGAGCGAGCTCGGCGGCAGCGGCGACTCCCCGGCGTCCAGGGCTCGCTCGAGTGCGGCCAACGACTCGAGCTCCGGCGCCTCGACCGGAGGCGGCTCGGTGCTCGACACGTCGACCACCACGACCCGCTCCAGCCCGTGCTCCTCGCGGAACGCGCGCAGATCGGCTTCGAGGGCAGCCGCCGACTCTCGCTGGGGCCGCGCGTCCCGCCGGATGCCCGGCCGGATGGCGTTGTCCACCGACGCCAGCTCCGCGGTCAGCGCGGCCGAGATCTCGTGCGGCACGACCTTCGCCGCGACCAGCTCCTCGACCCGTTTCGGCAACGACAGGTCGGCCACCTCGTGACCGCCGAACACGAAGCTGCCGAGCTCCGGCAGCCGGGCGACGGCCAGCGGCTCCAGCTCGCTGACCAGCCCGACCTGGCCGGCCAACCGGGACCGAACGGCCAGCGCGCCGGCGATGGCGGTGGCGGCGACCGATCCGCGGGCGCCGACGAACCAGACTCCGGTTCGAGACTCGCTCGAACCCGCAACGGGCTTGTCGGCGCCGGTCACGGCCGTCGGCCCGGCTCGAAGTTGGCGAACTCCTCCATGGCCATCAGGGGCCGCAGCCGCCCGAGGAACTGGGGCGTCACGAAGGCCTTGCGAAGCATGTCGTCGGCGAGCTCGTTGCCGATGGCGGCCATGATCATGCCCTGGTCCAGGGCGAGGTACCACTGGGCGACGACGCCGGTGTCGACGTTGACCGAGTCACGGAATCCCCAGTCGGTGTAGATGTCGAAGTCGTTCTCGAGATTGGCCAGGTTCTCCATCGCCGCGTCCGGTGCGTAGTGCAGCGCGAGGAACGACGCGTGTGGCGTCACGACGCCGTTGGTGTAGTCCTCCGGCTTCGGCAGTGGCTGCGGCTCGCGTCCCGGACAGCCTTCGTATCCGGGTCGCGGCACGACGCCGTCGTTGTTGGACGGGTAGCCGTCGGGGTCCATGCCGAGCCAGGAGACGCCGTACGTGCGATAGCCGCCCTCGGGCACGTCGGCCGGCGAGAAGCCCCAGTAACCGTACTGCGCCTCGTTGAGACCGTGCTCGATCTGGGCTTTGACGTACAGCGGGTGATTGATCCGCCAGCTGCGCCGTCCCCACTCCTCCTCGGGCACGAACAACGGCACCATCAGGGCCTCGAACATGCTGCCGCCCCAGTTGGGCACGATCTTCATGCCGCGATAGGTGTAGGCGCCCTCGAACACGTCGACGCCCAGGTACTTGCGCCACTCGCCGACCGGCCTGGTGAACGTCCAGGAGAAGTCGCATGAGGGCGGGAAGGTACGCCACGGGCCGAAGTAGTGCCGGCGCGGGATCTCGCCCTTGCCGATGCCGATCCAGCTCGCCATCCGCACCTCGCCGAGCGTGTCGTAACAGCACGGCGTCGCGCCCGTACTCGGTATGTAGGCGCGCATGATGAGGTTGCGCTCCGGCACGTAGTAGAAGCCGAAGTCCATCCCGTCGTACAGCGCGCCCGCCCGGTCGGCCAGCTCCGGCACCGCGCCGCGGACGACCTGCAGACCGGTGGCGAGCCAGGCGTTGTCGACCGAGGACAGCTGTGGCTCGAGCGGGGCCCCGGACGGCGGCCAGACCGTGAGCTTCTCGCCGGTGCGATAGTCGTACCAGTTGAAGAACTGCCCACTCGCCTCGTGCCGGTCCATCCGCTCGATCGTGCTCAGCGTGGTGGAGAGCCGGTCGATGAGCTCGTCGTGGCCGATGATGCCGAGCTCCTCGGCGACCACCGCGCTCCACAGGTACGAGCCGATGTTGGTGGTCGACGTCTGGATGCTGCGGGTGCCGTCGAGATGGAGCCGATCGGCCGGCAGCCCGCTGTCGTCGTCGGTCATGGCCTCGAACGAGGCCCAGGTGTCCTCGGCGTACCGGAGCAGGGTCGCCTGCCGATCGGAGCCGCTCGAGGTCGCGGTCGCCGTCGGGGCCGATTCGGTCGGCGCCGCGACCGCGACCGTCGGCGCTGCCAGTGCGAGCGGCAGCAACACCGCAAGAGTCACACGCTTGTTCAGATGCATGAGGGCCTCCGTCCGAACAGGACGACCGGTCGACGGTGGGACATCTCGGCGATGCTCCTTGGGTCTCCCCCGTTGGGCCGCCCCGGCGGGGGACGGGGCGGCCCCGGTTGTTGTCGGTTGTCGGTCAGAACCGCACGTTGCGGAGGTAGCTGTAGCCCACCCCTGCGGTCTGGCGCGGCGTCACGTCGGGCTCGTCGTTCTCGACGATGTACTGCTGGACCGGGTTGGCCGCGAAGACCCTGGGGAAGTCGATGTGGCCGGTGCCGGGGTCGGCGAAGTCGCCGTTGGCGGGGTTGCGGTCCTTGACGTGGAACTGCCGCACCCGCTGCGGCGCGTCCCGCATGTGCTCGATCGCGAAGCCCTCCGGGTCGTCGACACCGTCACCGCTTTGGATCCCGCCGGTCACGATCCAGTAGATGTCGATCTCCAGGTGGACGTTCTGCGGGTCGAGGTCCTCGGTGAGGACGTCCCACGGCCGGCGGCCGTTGCCGAAGTCGGTGCTGAACTCGTGGGCGTGGTTGTGGTAGCCGTACTTCAGGCCCGCGGCCCGCGCCGCCACCGCCTCGTTGTTCATCTGCTCGGCCCACATCTTCCAGTCGTCCTCGTTCGGAGAGCTGAGGAACGGCACCACGATCGACGCCTGGCCGAGGGTGAGCGCGTTCTCGATCTTCGCGTCGAGGTCGGCCTGGGAGCCGGCGATGCCGTCGTGACTCGACATCGTCCGGATACCGATGCTGTCGTGGAACTCACGCAGCTGCGCCGCCGTGCGCCCGAAGTAGCCGAGCGCCTGCTCCACCTTCGAGTAGCCGAAGCCGGCGATGTAGCGGAGCGTCGCGTCGTAATCGACGAACAGGTCGTTGCGCACGGTCCAGAGCTGAATGCTGATCTGTCCGCGCGGCACCCGACGCATGCCGGCCGCCGCCGATGCCGGCGACCCGGCCACGCCAGCCGCGGCCAGACCGGCGCCGGCGAGCCCGACCAGCGACCCGCGAAGGAACTTGCGGCGGTCGACGCCCCGCCGGGCGAGCGACTCCTTGAGCGCCGCTTTTCCGTCGTATCCGTAACACATGTTCGGGTTGTCCTTTCGAATCGTGATGACTGATCTGCGAGTCGCGCGCCGTGCGGTGGTGCGCGCGGGTGAGGCGGTTGGATGGGAACCCGGATGCCGGCTCTCGGGTACCGACACCCGGGTCCCCGGTCTTTGTCAGCCGGTCGGCTCCAGTACGACCACGTCGGAACCGGTCAGCTCGGGCACACCGGAGTCGGTGTACCGCGCGGTGAAGATCCCGGTCAGGTCATCCGCACCCGAGTGCCCGGCCGCCGACGTCTGGATCGTGCCGGTGCAGCCGAACTGCGTCGTGATCGGATGCCCGTGGCCGGCGTGGCCCAGGATGTAGTCGACCTGCACGCGCGAACAGTCAACGGCTTCGTCGTCGGTGACGTTCACCTCGAACGGGACGGCGTCCCCGAAGTGGAACGGCTGACCCTCGGTCGGCGTGACGAACTCAACGACCGGCTCGTCGTTGTCGCTCGCGGTGATCTGGACCTCGGCCGTGGCCGACTTACCGCTCTGGTCGGTCACCTTCAGCGTGGCCCGGAAGATGCCCGGCTTCTTGTAAGTGAACGTCGGGTTCGCCTGCTTGGAGTCGACGGTTCCGTTGGCGTCGAAGTCCCACGCGTAGCGCACGTTGTCGCCATCGGCGTCGGTCGTGCCGGCGCTGGAGAACGACACCGTCAACGGCAGGCCGCCCTCGGTGACGTCCGACGACACCTTCGGCTCCGGCGCGTGGTTGCCGCCCGGGCCGATGTAGTCGATGCGAGCGAGCTGCGCCTCCGGGTGGTTCTCCACGAAGAACCCGCCGCCGTACTCGAGGACGTAGAGCGCGCCGTCCGGGCCGAACTCCATGTCCATCGGGTGTGCGAGGCGGAACGACGACAGCAGCGGCTCGATCCGGTCGAGATCGCCTCCGTCGTTGAGGTGGAACGCCTTGGCGTAGTCACGGGTCCACTCGTAGAAGATCGGCACGCCGTCGTAGTACTCCGGCCACGCCACCGCGTTCGGGCCACGGGTTGCACGGTCGTCGAAGTCGTACGCCGGACCGCCCATCGGGCCGATGCCGCCGGTGCCGAGCTCCGGGAACTCCGCGGACTGGCTGTACGAGTACCACATGTCCGGCTGGCTCACCGATGGGAGCTGAGTCATGCCGGTGTTGTGCGGCGACTCGTTCACCGGGTTGTCGCAGTTGAACTCTTGGCCGTTCGAGACGAAGTCGGGGTCGGAACCCTCGTCGGGCCCGTCCGCCACGAACTGCCCGTCGACGTACGGCAACTCCGCTGTCGCGCAGTACGGCCAGCCGTAGTATCCCGGCTCCCGCAGGATCGTCCACTTGCCGTGACCCGCGGGCCCGCGGTCGGGGTTCGCTTCGCCGGCGTCCGGCGAGTAGTCGGCCACGTAGACGTCGTCAGTCACGGGGTCGATCTCGATGCGGAACGGGTTGCGGAACCCCATCGCGTAGATCTCGGGCCGGGTCTTCGGAGTGCCTGGCTCGAACAGGTTTCCGTCGGGGATGGTGTAGCCGCCGCCCTTGGCGGGATTGATCCGCAGGACCTTGCCGCGCAGGTCGTTGGTGTTGGCGGCAGAGCGCTGCGCGTCGAACGCCGGGTTGCGGGTCTCCTGCTCGTCGATCGGGGTGTATCCCTGCGACTCGAAGGGGTTCGTGTCGTCGCCGGTCGACATGTACAGGTTGCCGTCGGAGTCGAACACGACGTCACCGCCCACGTGGCAGCAGATGCCGCGGTCAACCGGTACGTCGATGATCTGCTGCTCGCTGTTCAACCTGATCCGGTCGCCGGCGAACTTGAATCTCGACAGCCGGATGAGGCCCTTGAACGGGGCAAAATCGGCCGGTGTGCCGTAGAACGGGGCGTCGCCCTCGTTGAACCCGGGAGTCGCCGGGTTGTCGATGGGCGTGTCCAGCTGCGGCGAGTAGTACATGTAGACCCAGTGGTTCTGTTCGAAGTTCGGGTCCAATGCGATGGTCTGCAGACCCTCCTCGTCGTGCTGGTAGACGGGGATCGTGGCGGCCTTGGTGTTGAGGCCGGAGTCAGGGTCGTGCATCCATACGACGCCCTGTCGGGTCGTGCTCAGCACCCGCCCGTCGGGCAGG
>DATFRX010000403.1:0-4311 GCA_035262905.1 Nocardioidaceae bacterium | reverse complement strand
GGCATCACCGACATCCGATCGGACACCCGCGCCTCGATCGCGCTCGTCGTCGGCCTCGGCCTGCTGGGCACCGGCGTCGCGTACATCCTCTACTACTTCATCGTCCGCGAGCTCGGCGCTGTCACCGCATCGGGTACGACCTACATCCCACCCGTCGTCGCGCTGGCGATCGGCTGGCTCGCCGTCGGAGAACCGCTGGTGTGGTGGGACGCGGTGGCGGTGCTGGCCATCCTCGCCGGAGTGGTGATCATCCGGCTCGGCAGCCGGCCAGCGCCGGCTGCCAGCGGATGATCAGGGCAGTCGCTCCCGCCACTTGTCGACCTTGTCCTTGACCTCGTGGCCGTAGGAGCGGTTGCCGTTGTACTTCTCGCCCGCGTCGACGATGTTGCCGTTGAACTCGTCGAGGTAGTCGCGGATCAGCCCGAAGCCGACCGCCATGTTCTTCGTCGGCCGCCAGCAACCGCCGCGATTGTCGGCGTCGTCCTGGAACTCGTACCACGTCAGCTGCATCGGCCCGACGCCTTGCATCCGGCGATCGCCGTTCGGCAGTTGCGCGTCGCGTTGCTGCTTGTACCGCCGGTACTTGCTCCGGGTCACCTTGCCGGCTCCGACGAAGATGGTCGGATCGTGACCGAAGACGTTGTTGCCGCCCGAGCTCTCCTGCTCGAGGAAGGCACAGGCGATGGGCAGCGGCAGCGGCACCTGCCGCGCCACCAGGAAGGTGCGAACGGGGCTGACGATGCCGTTCCGGCGCATCACGCTGATGCGTTGCAGGGCGGCTGGCCCGAAGTCGGAGGTGTTCATTGCCTCTTCGCCTTGCCTCGCATCCGCTTGAGCAGACCCGCCTCATGGCCCGCATCGACCGAGCCGGACGGCAGGTCCCGATCGGATCGGGTGATCGCCGTCGAGCCGGCCGATGAGGGAATCTTGACGATCTTGGTCACCGTGATCAGCGTTTCGGTGCCGAAGTAGAACGCGATGATGGTCTGCACGATCACCCGGAAGTCCGACATCATCGAGTCGGCGAGCGAGTTGTCGTCCCACTCGCCAAGCTGGGTCAGCGTGAGCGCGTACGTCAGGATCAGCAGGAATGTCACGACGAAGCTGGCCGCGATCGCGACACGAGCACGCAGCGACGCGTAGAAGTAGCCGCCGAAGGAGATCGTCGCGACCAGCGCCAGCGAGAGGCCGACGACCGGCTGCCAGGGGAACGGGACCTCGTTGTTGCCCTGGGCCGCGATGAGCAGCGTGAGATGACCGCCGCCGGCGAAGATCGCGCACAGCGCCGTGGTGACGAAGACCGCGGTGCGTCCGTCCCGCGTGGGAGAGACGTCCGGCGCCTCCGCCGACTGGGACTCCGGAGTCGGCTGGTCGGCGTCGTCGTCATCCGCGGCATGAGGACCCTCGGACTGCCGGTTCGGTTCGGCTCGCTTCGCGGTCTTGGCCGCAGTCTTGGCCGGGGCCTTCGCGGCTGGCTTGGCCGCCGGCTTGACCGCGTCCTTCCCCGTCCCGGCCGGCTTCGGGTCCGAACCCGTGTCGTCGCTGTCGTCGGCTCGGTTCGCCATGGTGATCACTCCGCACGCCCACACCTGCTTTGGTGCCGGGCACGCCAATTTGTACGCAGGTTGCGGCGGTGCCGAAACCGCCAAAAGTCCTGTTCTAAGGCATCAGCGTCCCGGGACCACGGCAATCGGCGGCAGGCCGCTGATCTGGATGGGCGGCTTCAGCTCACGTCGGCTCGAAGCCGTGGGCGAACCAGGTGGCCTGGCTGCCGGGGTTGTCGATGTCGAACGTGACGCCGCTCAACCTTCCCTCGGCGTCGAAGGTGCCGGAGTACTGGCCGCCTCGGCCGTTGTTGTTCCAATCGACGGTGTAGACGAACGCGTTCCCGTCGAGCTGGCCACTCCCGTTCGCTTCCATCCCCCCGACGATCTGTCCCGACCCATGCAGCCGTCCGTCGGACTCCTGCACGATGTCGAACATCAGCTCGAAGCCGTTGCTCTGCGTGATTCTCCACTGGCCATTGATATCGCGTGCCATGCTGTCCACCCCTAATACGGATGTCAGGGCCGCATCACGTCGAGGCTACTCCTTCGGGAGTCCTATTCACGGGAAGGCGACATTCGCGAAAGCGATGTCACCGTCGGTGTCGACGCGTACATTCAAGGCATGAAAGGCGATCGCGTCGAGATCGTGGTGGACGCCGGCGGCGACCTGCGTACCTATGAGATCGTCGCGACTCGCAACGGGCGCCGGGTGGAGACCACGATCGGCCGCGGCGTCGTCGAGGTCACCGAGGTGACGCGTGGGGGCACGGCGGTGCGGTCGGCGCGGTTCATGTCGAGCCGGGTGGTGGCGCTCGTCGAGCATCCGGTGACGCGGCCACCGCTCGCCGACGACAATCGCGAGTGACGCACCGCGACCCGATCGAGGTCGTCGGCTCGGGGTCGAGCAGTGGAGGTCAGCATGATCGTCTCGGTGTTCGTCCGACGGCTGAAGCCAGGACCGACGTTCGACGACTTCGTCGGCGAGTGGGAGGCCGACGTCGGCTTCGGCGTCCCGACCCGAGTCTTCAACGGGCCGAGCCTGGACGACCCTCGGAGCATCGTCTCGATCGGCTTCGTCGCCGCCACGCCGGCCGAAGCCCGCGAGTGGCTGGCGGCCGGTTCGCAGTCCGAGCGAGCGCGCCACGACCGCATCGACACGGTTGTGGAGTCCACGTCGCTGCGCGCGATGTACGAAGTCCGAGCCGAGCACGACTTCACCGGCACGCCGCGTCAGATCGCGCTCGGCTCGGACCGGAGCCTGCTCGCCGGGCTCACCCGCTAGCGCGTGGTCTGCTCGGCGAGGAAGTCCTCCCAGGTGCGGGTACCGATGGTCGCGCCGTCGAGTGTCAGGTTGGCGCCCGCGCGGTAGGCCTTGGAGGCGCCGCCCGGAGTGCGGATCGGCAGCGTCAGACGGTGCCTGCCCTTGGCTGTCAGGTAGCTGCGCATGAGCTCCTTCATGCCGTAGACCTGCGGACCGCCGATGTCGGGCGCCAGGCCCATCGGTCGGTCCAGGGCGAGCTCGACGAGCCGCTCGGCAACGTCGTGGGCGTCGACCGGCTGGAAGCGAACCCCGGCGAAGATCGGCATTACCGGGAGCTTGCTCAGCTGTCGAGCGGTGAGGTGGATCAGGTCGTGGAACTGGGTGGCGCGCAGGATCGTCCAGGGCAGTCCGGAGTCGATCACGACGTGTTCGGCCGCCCGCTTGGAGGCGAAGTAGCCGAACATCGCACGGTCGGTACGGCTGACGACGGGCACCCGGTCGGCACCGACGACCGAGATGTACACGAGGTGCCGCACGCCGGAGTCCGCTGCCGCTCGTACCAGGGTGGCGGCCTTGTCCTCGTCGCCCTTCATGGTGCCGGCGAGATGCACGATGATCTCGGTCCCGGTGACGGCCGCCTCGACGCCCTCGGCGGTGGCCAGGTCGCCGGTCGCATACTCGATGCCGTCGGTCGGCGCGTGCGGGGACCGACTGAGGATGCGGAGCTTCTGGTCGCGGGCGCGCAGCAGTGGCACGACCTGGCGGCCGAGGGTGCCGGTGCCGCCGGTGAGCAGGATGGGTGATGTCATGACGCTCTCCGTCACATCTGATCGATTTCGTGGGTCAACTCTGTGACCCCACGTGAGGAGGGAATGTGACGTGGACGAGCGCGAGTGGCTGTTGGAACGGTTCGAGGAGCAGCGGCCTCGGCTGCGCGGTGTCGCCTTCCGGATGCTCGGCTCGGTGAGCGAGGCCGACGACGCGCTTCAGGACGCCTGGCTCCGGATCAGCCGGACCGACACCGGGGGAGTGGAGAACCCGGCCGGCTGGCTGACGACGGTCGTGGCCCGGGTGTGCCTGAACATGCTGCGCACCCGGGAGCGGCGCCGCGAGGATCCGCTCGAGGTACGGGTGCCCGACCCGATCATCAGCAACGCGCGTGGTGTCGACGGCGAGTACGAGGCGTTGCTGGCCGATTCGGTCGGCCTGGCCCTGATGGTGGTGCTGGAGAACCTGTCGCCGGCCGAGCGACTGGCCTTCGTGCTGCACGACATGTTCGGCGTGCCGTTCGACGAGATCGCCAGCATGCTCGAGCGCACGCCGACCGCCACTCGCCAGCTCGCCAGTCGAGCCCGGCGCCGAGTGCAGGGGCAGCCGACGTCGCCGGACCCTGACCTGTCCCGGCAGCGCGAGGTCGTCGACGCCTTCTTCGCCGCGTCCCGCGACGGCGACTTCGACCGGCTGGTGGCGGTGCTCGACCCCGACATCGTGCTGCGCTCCGAC
>DATFRX010000402.1:0-14478 GCA_035262905.1 Nocardioidaceae bacterium | reverse complement strand
TCCATCCGCTCTTGGAGGCAGCCCATCTCCGTAGAGGACGCCTGACCGGCGACGAGGCGATCGTCAATCTGTCGGACCTCGTCGAAGCCGAGCAGGTTGCATCCGGCGTTGACATTCAGCGCGCCGCCGTCGAAGTCCATTCGGATCCGCGTCCCCTCGGCCAAGGGTCGCGGTTCGCCGCCTTCGACCACCGACGTCGACAGGAACGCACGCCCATCGGGAAGGTCGCCGGACGACGACGCTTCCTCGTCCCCACAGCCCGACACCCCGAACGCCACCGGGACAACCAGCCCCACCACGCTGAACCGAATCCCCATGGCGACAGTCTCGCGGCAACGAGGCTCGGCGTACAGGCCTATCGCAGGCGTAGGCTTGGGGGTGCTGCCCGGGACGGAGACCTCTGATGCACGTACTCCCGAAACTGCTCCAACGACCGCTGCTGTCCGCGGCCATGGTCGTCCTGCTCGCCGCGGCCGTCGCCGGCTCCGCCGCATCCGGATCGGCTCAGCAGCAGAATCTGCGCCCCGGCATGACGAACCTGCACCCCAAGTACGACGGCATGGTGCTGCCGTCGCATCTCTGCCACGTCAGGGCGCCGCACGCGTCGGTCAGCTGACCCCCCGCCCTAGATACTGACCGGCTCTCGCCGACGCCATCGCCAGTCATCGGTGGGACCATCGTCTTACTGCGTTGCAGGAGGCGTCATGGCTCTCATGAAGGTGGTGGAGCGCCGGTTCGAAAGGTTCATGCGCACCCCATTGTCGGTCCGCAAGGCGATGGGCGTGATCATCGCCGCCACGCTTTTGAGTGTGGTCCTCGGCGGCGCCCTGATCACGATTCTCGATCCGCATGAGTTCCCCGACTTCGGCACCGGACTGTGGTGGGCCCTGCAGACGGTGACCACGGTCGGCTACGGCGATGTGACCCCGGAGACCGCGACGGGTCAGGTGATCGGTGCACTGTTCATGCTGGAGGCGATCGCCTTCGTCACGATCGTGACCGCGGTGATCACCTCGAGCTTCGTCGAGCGGGCGCGCCAGGAACGTGCCGCTGCTTCCGATGCCACGGAATCGACCGCTGTCGAGCAGCTGACCGCACAGCTCGCGGAGATCAACGCCCGGCTGGATCGGATCCAGCGAACCCTTGAGCGTGGCGAATCGGCCGGAGTACGTGATGAGTAGCTTCGCGGACAGGCTGCGGCAGGCGCTGGTCAGCGACGTGAAGGCGCCGATGGTGTGGATGACCGCGACGTTCGCCCTGGTCGGCCTGATCGTAGCCGCGCTGGTGGCCACGGCGGTCGGACTGGAGGACGTCGCACTGCCGGCCGGATTCGTAGCCGCGTTGGCCGGGGTCGCTGGCGGTCTGGTGCCGCCGAGCCTGACCCGTCAGGTCGCGGTGCCGGCCGCCATCGCGGTCGCGCTGGCTCCCGTTCTTGCCTTGCTCGGAGAGGGCCGACCGGTCGTCGCCGGAGTCGTGTCAGCGGTGGTGTTCACGGTTGGGACGCTTGCACAGCAGGACGTGCCGACCGGCCGCCTGGTCGGTGCGATCGGATCCACCGCCTACGTACTCGCCGTCGGCATGGCACTGGTACGGGACGTACCCCTCTCCCACTCGTTCTGGGCCGGCGTCATCGGGCTCGCTACCGCGGCTGTGACGACGTTCGCCTCACGTGCGGTGCGCGGCTGGCAGCAGCGACATGGCCGGGCAGCCGCGATGCCGGAGATTCCGCCACTGCCGGGACGGTTCGCGTCCCGGCTGGTGTCGGGGATCCGCACGGCGCTGCGCGACTGGCGGCACAACGAGTACGTCTGGCTCGCTTTGCGTCGGGTCGTCGTGCTGACACCGCTGGTCGCCATTCTGGAGGCTTGGCGCGATCCCGTCGCGTTGTACGCGTTCGTCGTGGCGTTCTCGATCACCCAGCCGACCGCGCTCGACACCCTGAACCGAGCCCTGGCTCGTACGGCCGGAACCCTCGGCGCGATCGTCGTGACCATCGTCGTTGCCCTGATCACTCCAGACTGGCTGTTGGCGGGCTTCGCGGTGCTGGCCATGGTGGCCGGGCTGGCCTACCTGCTTCGCAGTCCCTTCCTGACCGCTGTTGGCACCACCGTGCTGACCGTCGCGGCCGGCTTCCTGGCGGGAACCTCGACCAACGCCACCGACCGGCTGCTGTCCACCGTCGCGGGTGCGCTCGTTGGTCTGCTGGCGACCGGGCTCATCCCGATGCCCGGGTCGCCCGAGGAGCCCGTTCCGGAGCAATAAGGTGCCTGGTCTGCCTCACCCCTTGGCCAGGCTTGCCTTCGTGGCGTCGACGTCAAGGCCGTGCAGCCGCAGCAGGTTCTCACCGAGGATCTTGCGCTTGGCCTGCTCGGTCAGCTGCGGGTAGCCGTAGCCCTCGCAGAGGTCCTGCGGGATCTCGAAGTTCCAGAACGCCTCGAGCGCCCACTGCGGGTGGAAGATCGGCGCCTCCGAGCCGTACACGATCTTGTCCTCGCCGCACCAGAACATCAGCTTGCCGAGGATCTCCGCGAACATCCGCGGCGCCCGCACCAGGAAGTTGATCGTCGCCGCCAGTGACGCGTAGAGGTTCGGGTAGCGGATCAGCTGCCAGCAGGTCTCGTCGATGAACGGCAGGCCGACGTGGAAGATCACGAAGTTGATGTCCGGGAAGTTCGCGGCCGCGCCGTCCATGTCCCAGGTCTGGGTGTGCTCGACCGGCTGCGGTCCGAGCGGGACGCCCTTGTGTACACCGACCAGGTTGACGCCGAGCTCCTGCATCCGCTCGAAGATCGGGAAGGCGACCTTCGGGTCGTCCATCCGCCACGGCACCGGGCCGGCGTCCTCGTAGCGGACGTTGTAGAACTTGAACGCCTTCGCGCCGAACTCCTCGACCTGGCGGGTAACGTCGTCAAGCGCCTTCTTGCCCTCGAGCGGGTTGACCGTGCCCCAGAACACCGTGCGGTCGGGGTCGCGCTGGGCGAGCTGGGCGCACTCCTCCCACGGCGACAGACCGTCCTTGTAGAGATCGGTAAGCGGCAGCGGCATGGCCACGAGCATGTCGGTGGCCGACTGGTCGTAGACCATCTCGCGGATCTCGTCGATGCTCCACTTGTGCAGGAACTCCTCGGGCGGCATCACGGTCTGGCCGTCCGGCGTCAGCGTGGCGTGGAACGCGTACAGGTGGTTGGAGAACATCTGCCCGGCCGAGCCGTACGCATTGTCCTCGTCGAAGTTGAAGATGTGCGCCACGCCGTCGAACACGAATGCGTCACCGATCATGGGTCACTCCCTCGTCGGCGGTTTGGGGTTTCGCAGACGCCGGCAGGTGCCCGGCGACATACTCGCTCGGATTCGCAACCTCGGAGGGAGGCGGGAGGAAACGCAGCTTCTCGCGCGCGGAGTCGGCGAGCCGGTCGGTGGTCCAGGCCTCGTCCCAGACGATCTCGACATCGGCACTGTGGACGCCGGGAAGCTGGCGTACGACAGCCTCGATCTCGGTCAGCACCGTCGCGGCGAACGGGCACCATCCGGACGTCAGCAGCAACTCGACCCGGGCATGGCCACCATCGACCCGGGCCTTGTGCAGCAGCCCCATGTCGACGACCGAGATGCCCTTGTCACGGCAGCACGGATCGTAGACGTCGCGGAGAGCGGCACTCACGGACGGATCGATCTCCGCCCGCTGTGTCGACATCTGCGCCTCCTCGAGTGCCGCACAACTCAGTCTGAGCCCGGCTACCGCGTTTGGGTAGCCCTCTGCTCAGAACCGGCTGTCGTCATAGCGAGGGGCGTCGTACTGATGGGGGTCGTACTGGGGCCGCTGGGCGACCAGCGCTCGAAGCGACTCTGCGATGTCGACCAGCGCCAGCGTGGTCGCGAGCTTGGCGGCCTCTTCGAACACATGTTGGTTGCCGTTGTAATAGGCGTTGGTTGCGCCGGCCGCCACGCTGCGCGCCTCCTCCAGGAGGGATGTTTCGGTCGACATCGTCATGCTGAGTTCCTTCCCGTGGCGCGGCGCTGGTCGCTGGTGGCGCCGGGTTCTGCCGCGTGACTGCACTGCCTCGCGCCAATCCTCCCCGGATGTGCCTCTGAATGGCTGGAGCCACGCGGGTGGAGGCGAGTCACGGATCGGCGTCGACACGCCGGTGAATGCGATCCGAGGTGGGATGCCCGATCTGTTCCGGAAGTCCATCGTCCGGAATCGGGCCTAGCGTCATCCGTACCAGCGAGGGAACCGGAGGATTGACCCATGGACATGCTCAGCGGAGAGCAGATCACGGCGGCCGCGCTCACCGATTGGCGCAAGCTGGGTCAGGGTCTGCATGGCCGATTCGTCATCGGCGACTTCCCCAGTGGCGTCCGGTTCCTGACTGCCATCGCTGACGCCGGTCGGGCCGCCGGCCACTATCCCGAGGTACGGATGGGCGCGTCGCAGGTCGATCTGAAGCTGATCAGCGACGACGCGATCTACCGCGACGACGAGGGCACCGAGCATCGGGTTGAGTGGGTGACGCAGCAGGACGTCGACCTGGCCCGGCGGATCAGCGAAATCGCCGCCGAGCAGTCCGTGGCCGCCGATCCGCGATCGGTCACCGCCATGGAGCTGGTTCTCGACACTGCGAATGCCGGCCAGCTGGCGCCGATTTGGTCCGCCCTGCTGACCGGCGACGGCGAGGCCCTGGGCCGAGGCAGCATCGGCGACGACGTACGCGACGCCACCGGCCGGGTGCCGATCCTGGGATTCCAGGAAACCGATCCGCATCCGACGCCACGGCAGCGGTTCCACATCGACCTGCAGGTGCCGTACGACGTCGCCGAGGAGCGCATCGCGGCCGCCGTGGCCGCCGGAGCGGTGATTGCCGACGACAGCAGGGCGCCGCGGACGACCATCCTTGCCGACCCCGACGGCAACAAGGCCTGCATCGGCGTGTTCCAGCCGTCGCCTGATCCTGTGTGACTAGCGGCCGCCCGCGAGTCGGTCACGAAGGTGCCAGGTGCCATCGGCGAACCGGAAGTAGTCGCGAGGGTTGGCATGGAGCCGCCCGAAGACCGCGAACTTGTCGAAGCCCTGCTGGCGAGCGATGACAACTCGATCCGGGTCGACGCCGCGTATCGCCCACGCCTGGGTCGGCTGTCCGGGAACCTCGCCGACGCAGCTGCCACCGGTGTCGTTACACGGCGGGTAGATCGCGTTGCCGAGCAGGCGACCCTTCATGACCGGCAGATCGTCGGTCCATTCGACGTAGAGCCGTCCGCGATACTCGACGGCTGCAACGCAGGACGCAGCGGCAGCCCTTGCGTCGACGCCTCCGGTCATCGCCAGTTCGGTTCCTCGACCACCTGGAAGAGCGTTCACCGAGCACGACTCGCCGACGGAGCAGCCGCTCAGGAGCACCGCCGTCAGGGCAGCCGATGCTGCCGTCAGACTGATGCTCCCGGTCCCCCACATCCGCGACTCGACCCCTCCACTGACATGCCCCGAGCTGACTCACGCTTCGTCAGTGGGACGGCCCGGCCGCACGCGCGGTTCCGCGCCCGATCTTGGGGGATTGCGGTAGCCATCGCTACCCGAATCCCTCAAGATCCGTCGAAGCCCATGCCGAGCCGGCCGAAGATGAACGCGTACACGTCGGTGAGCTCCTCGATTCGTTGATCCAGCGAACTGGTGAGCCCGTGGCCGCCCGCCTCGATCCGCAGCAGCACCGGCTCGCCCGATGCGGTCGCGGCCTGCAGACGGGCGGCCATCTTCTTGGCGTGGTACGGATCGACCCGAGGATCGAACTCGCCTGCGGTCAGCAGGACCGCGGGATACGCGACGCCGTCGGCGACGTTGTGGTACGGCGAGTAGGCGTGCAACGCGCGGAACAGCTCCGGATCGGTGACGGTGCCGTACTCGGTGACGTTGTAGACGCCGTTCGGGTGCAGCTCGACGCGCAGCATGTCGAGCACCGGCACCAGTGCCACGACTACGCTGGCGAGCTCTGGATGCTGGACCACCATCGCGCCCATCAGCAGGCCGCCGTTCGAGCCGCCCATCAGGGCCAGCTGGTCCGACGTGCAGACGCCGGTCTCGATCAGATGGCGGGCACAGGCGGCCATGTCGTCGAAGACGTTCTGCTTCTTCGCCAGCGCGCCGGCCCGATGCCACTCGTCGCCGTACTCGCCGCCACCGCGGAGGTTCGCCAACGCGTAGACACCGCCCTGCTCCAGCCACAGCATCCGGCTCGGGTCGAACGTCGGCTTGATCGAGATGCCGTAGCCGCCGTAGCCGTAGAGCAGCGTCGGATTGCTCCCGTCGCGAGCGGTGCCACGACGCTGGAGGACGCTCAACGGCACCTGGGTGCCGTCGGGTGAGGTGGCGGTCTCGCGCACCACCTCGATGTCGGAGAAGTCGACCGGGCAGACCGACTCGAGGGCGGTCCTCGACGGCTCGGGGGTCGACTCGTCAGCCCGCCACCAGGCGCGCGGCTGCGTGAACGACTCGTTCGCATAGATGACCTCGGTCTCGCCGATCCGCCGCAGGCCACTGACGGCGCTGACCGGCAGCACCGGAAGCGTGCCGACCTGCCGGCCGTCGTGGTCGAAGACCCGTACCTGCGACGGACCACCGACGAGGTCCGCGACCCACACCCGGGACCGGGTCACCGCGAAGCCCTCGATGGTCGCGTCAGCGGGTGGCACGACCCGGGTGGCGTCGCCGACGGACTGGCTGTCGTCGAGGCGGAGCCGCAGGATCTCGCCATGTGGCGCGTCCTTCAGCGACAGCAGCCATAGCTCGTCGTTCCAGCCGAACTGCGCCGCGACGCACTTGTCGTCGATGCCCGCGACCCGGGTCCAGTCGGCGCCGTCGCGCTGCGGGCGTACGAAGATCTCCCACTCGCCTCCGTCACCCTTCTCGGCCAGGTCCATCACCCAGCGGCCGTCGGGCGCAGCCTTAACGAAGTTCTGCGCGATCTTGTCGTCGGCGAACACACCGGCCAGGTCGCGTCGGTCGTCGTCGATGGAGCCGTCGAGCTCGTGGAACCAGATCTCCTGGTAGAAGTCCAGGTCCTCGTCGGGCCGCTCGCCAGGCCGGGGATGCCGGGTGTACCAGAAGGCTGCCCCATCGGCTCGCCAGGCGACTGAGCCGAAGAGGACCCGGGGAATCGGCGCTCCGACGACCTCCCGGCTGTCGACGTCGTAGACGTACAGCACGCCGTCCTCGCTGCCGTCCTTGGCCAGCGAGACCGCGATGAGCGAGCCATCCGGCGAGGGTTCGAAGAACTCGATCGCGGTACGTCCGGTCGGGTCGATCTCGTTGGGGTCGACGACCACGGTCTCGGTCGCGAGGTCGTCGAGATCGTCGATCGTGACGACGAACGGCTGCTGCTTCGGCGGCTGCTGCTTGAACGCGAAGTGCGTCGAGCCGGACTGCTGCACCGAACGGTACGCGACCGACGACGCGTGCAGGAGCTCGCTGGCCCGCTCCCGAACCGCATCGCGATGCGGGAGCGCCCCGATGTACGCGCGGGCGTGCGCGTCCTGCGCCCGAGTCCACTCCCGCGTCGCGTCCGACGTCCCGTCCTCGAGCCACTGGTAGTCGTCGGTCACGGTGACGCCGTGATAGGTCGTCTCAACCCCACGCCGGTCCGCCACCGGAGCTTCGGTCACACCCTGCTTCGCGCTGTCAACGTCGGTCATGATTCAGACTCTAGGCACCCGACCGGACGATTGGTCAGCGGCCATCGGCAGCCGACTGACGCGCGAGCACCAGATCCTCGACCGCCTTGGGGATGGTGGTCTCGAAGTCCAGCAGCTTCGCCCAGTCCGGCGTGATGGTGATCTGAGCCATCTGGTCGTACAGCGCACGTACGCCCTGCTCCCAGGCATCGAACTGCTCCGGCGGCGTGACCTTGCGGGACGCCTCGATGTAGCTGTCCGGAACCTCGTCGACCAGGTCGACGCGAGCCCCGCCTCGGATCAGCAGCACGTTCGGCGGCCATTGGTCCTGGGTGTCGATGGTGAGCGCCGTCCGGGGGTTCTTGCGCAGGGCCCGCACCTTCGCCGACCTCGGCACCGTGTTGAGAACGATCTGCTCCCCGGTCCAGAAGAACGCGATCGGGATCGCCCGAGGATCGCCGTCGACACCGACGTAGGCCAGTCGCGCGGGGATCGACGAGGCCAGCAGTTGCTGTGAGATCGGCTTGGCAAGCACCTCGGCCACCTGTTCGAGCTTCATGTCCGGCTCCTTCCGCACTCGTCAGGGCGTACTCACCTGGCGGACGGAGCCGACCGGGTGTTCTCGACATGCCGGCTGGCGGGTCAGTCGGCGATCGGATCCATCCGGGTCCAGACCCGCTCGTCGAGCAGCGGGACGACCTGATCCTCGATGATGCTCCTGAAGTGCGGCGTCTGCCGATGCGCCTGGAACGCGTCCTCGTCCGTGTAGCGCTCGTAGAGCAGGAACGACCGGGGATCCTCGATCGCCTCGTAGACGGTGAACTCGAGGCAGCCCGGCTCGGTCCGGCTGGCGATCTCGTTCTCGTGCAGCAGGCCCGCAACGGTGGACTCGTGACCGGCAGTGACCAGGTACCGCGCGACGACGACCAACATGATCCCCACCGTATCGAGCAGGCGGCGCATTCATCCGCGTGCTCGCTACGACATGTGAGGACTCGCCGTTGTACGCGGAGTCATCTTGCGCTTCGGAGCGATCAACCGCGCGATGAGGGGACACACCCGATCAATCGGATCGGGGACGAAGGCACCAGGCGATCCGTCCTCATCGGGGACCTTCGACCGATGTGCGCTCGCACGAGCCGATCGACCATGGCGGCTACGCCAGGCATCGATTTGGCAGATGCCCGGTATGAGCGGGCTCGGAGGTACGCCATGTCCAACACCCATCCCATGATCTTGTTCTACGACAAAGAAACCCGTGCCGGCGCCACAGCCATGCTGGACAAGGGCGCCATGCCGCGCGAGCAGCACGAATTCGACGCCGGCAGCTTCGGCGACTGGACCCACATCGTCTCCGACGGCCGACTCCTGCTCTTCTACAGCAACGAGTCCCTCGCCGGAGCCACCGCACTCCTCGACGACGGCGCCATGCTGCATGAGCAACACGAGTTCGAACCAAAGACCTTCGGGCAGTGGACTCACATCGTTTCCGACGGCAGGTTCTTCCTGTTCTACGACAAGAACACGCGCGCTGGGGCGACCGCACTGATCGACGACGGCGGCATGCTCCACGAGCAACACGAGTTCGACGCCGGCAGCTTCGGCGACTGGACCCACATCGTCTCCGACGGCCGATTCCTGCTCTTCTACAGCAAGGACAACCGAGCCGGAGCCACCGCACTGATCGACGACGGCGGCATGCTCCACGAGCAACACGAGTTCGATCCCGACAGCTTCGGCGACTGGACCCACATCGTCTCCGACGGCCGATTCCTGCTGTTCAACAGCAACGAGTCCTTGGCCGGAGCCACCGCACTCCTGGACGGCGGCGGCATGCTCCACGAACAGCACGAATTCGACCCCGGCAGCTTCGGACGGTGGACCAACATCGTCTCCGACTTCGCCCGGCGTTCCGTCACGCCCGCGCCGGTCCCACACGAGACACCGCAGGCACAGCCGACCCCTGCGCCCCAACCGAGCCGACCGCACTCGCAACCGTTCGACGACGGTCCGGACCTGCACCCGATCGACGGCTAGAGGAACTGCCGCGGTCAGGCGGAGGTCGACGCCTCAGGCGCTGGTCGCGATGCCGATCAGGGCGGTCAGCAACGGCGCCGCAATCACGACAGTCGTCTCGAACGATCGCCACGACCCGCCACTGCCGACCAGCATCGTGATGTCGGAGCGACGCTGCAGCTGCTCCGACAGGGTCGGATCGGTCGGCCCGGGCAGCGGCGCGAACTCGTCGAGCATACGCTGCGCCCGGGCGTCGATGGCGGTCGTCGCCAGGCCGTAGAACGCACCGAGCAGGACGGCGAACAGCAGGCCGTACAGCAACACCTGCTCCGGCGGCACCGAGAGATCGGGATCGAAGGCGAGGAGTGCGCGTCGGCGCATCCCGGTGGTGATGACCAGCAGCGTCAGGAACGCGCCGAATGTTGCCAGCAGGCGGCGCAGCTCCGATCGCAGCGCCATCACCAGCCGTACTCGACATCGGTCGGACTCCGCCCAGTTCGCGTCGTCGGTGGCGATCGACCGCAGCGCCAGGAAGCCGACCAGACCGGGCATCACGCACACGGCGGCGAGTACGACGATCGGCCTGGTCTGGACGGCGAGATCCTTGTCGATCGTCGCCTCAGCACCCGATGCACCGGCGAACAGTCCGGCGAACACGGTGGCCAGCACCACGAGTACGACGCCGGCCCAGACCGCCACAGACCGGCGCCGGACCCGATCGCTCAGCCGAAGGGTTCGGACCAGCCAGATCAGGTAGAACATCGCGGAGACAAGGGCGAAGCCGCCGAGCGCGCTGAGCAGCGCCACCCACATGTCGAACTGCACGACGCCGTCCAGCTGATCGGCTGCGTCGGTGTTGTCGACGTAGGCCAGCGTGCCGACGTACCCGGCGACGAACAGCGCGAAGCCGACGACCGGTGTCCACGCCGGCACTCCGTCGGAGGCGGCCCGCTCGGCTCGGCAGCCACCCGACTGGTCAGACATCGTCACACCCCTCGGAGGCTCCGCGATCCCGCGACGCTAGCCGCCTGGCTGCTCCGGTCGCAGGGGTCGAAGGTCCCGTCGGTTTCACCGCGAGTGGAGTCGGGGACGCAGGACCCACAATGATTTCGACGAGTGCCAGGCGGCCCGACCGAGTCGCCCAGGACAGGAGGCGGTGGAGCTGATGACTGGCGAACTCGAGTTCATCGCGAGAGATCCGCGTGACGCACCGGAGGCCGCGGGCGGCTATGCCCAGGGCCTGTCGGTACGCGGAGCCAGCGAGCTGCTGTTCATCAGCGGCCAGATTCCGGAGGATCGGCAGGGCATCGTCCCGGCCACGTTCGAGGAGCAGTGCCGGATGGTGTGGCGGCACATCGATGCCACGCTGGACGCGGCCGGACTCACGCTGCGCAATCTCGTCAAGGTCACGACGTACCTGTCCAGCCGCGAGTTCGCCGCAACCAACTCGGCCATCCGCCAGGAGCTGCTCGGCGACCATCGGGTCGCCCTCACCGTCGTCGTGGCCAAGATCTTCGACCCCGTCTGGCTGCTTGAGATCGAGGCGATCGCGGCGGCCTAGGCAGCGACCTTCGTCCCTAGCGATAGTCCCGATGCTGGGCAATGCTCCGCTAGGAGGCGCAGCCCAAACGGATAGGCGTCTCAAGCCAAGCGGAGTGGAGGGAGCGCGTCATGGCGACCACCGAACAGTTCACGGTCGACGAGGTATCCGCGTCCTACTGGCGGGTGACCTTCGACAACGGCCCGGTCAATCTCCTGGATCCGGACACGATCGAACAGCTCGATGCGCTGATCGAGCGAATCGAGGCGAACCCGGAACTCACGGTTGTCGTGTTCCGTAGCGAGAAGCCGGGCTACTTCATGGCCCATTGGGACTTCCTGGCCGACAACTCCCGGGTGGCGGGGATGTCGCCGGGGCCGACCGGCCTACACCCGTACGTCGACAACTTCGTGCGGCTCAGCCGGCTGCCCGTGGCCACGATCTGCGAGCTCCGGGGCCGGACCCGCGGCGCGGGCAGCGAGTTCGCGCTCGCGACCGATATCCGCTTCGCGTCGGACAAGGCGATACTCGGCCAGTTCGAGGTCGGCGTCGGCACCGTCCCCGGCGGCGGGCCGATGGCCCGGCTGGGCCGCCTGGTCGGCCGTGGACGGGCCCTGGAGATCGTTCTCGGCGGGGACGACATCCCAGCGGCGCTGGCCGCAGAGTACGGCTACGTCAACCGAGTGATCCCGGACGAGGAGATCGAGGGATTCACCGATGCGTTCGCCCGGCGGATCGCGACGTTCGACAAGGTGGCCGTGGCCGGCATCAAGCAGCTGGTCGACGTGGCCACCCTGCCCGAGGACGAGGAGTTCGCAGCTGGATTGCAGGCGTACTTCGCCACGGCCGGCCGCTCTGAGAACCGGCCGTTCGTCAAGATTCTCCTGGACCGGGGCCTCCAGCAGCCTGACGGCATCGAGACCGATCTCGGCACCGCGATCGGGGCGCTGCGCACATCGAAAGCGTGATCGGGAGGGCCGTCGTCAGTCCTCCCAGACCCGCCCGGGCGGCCGAGTCGTGACCTCCTGGAGCAGCCACCCGTTGCCGTCCGGATCGTTGAACGAGGCGTACGAGAGGTAGGAGCGACGCTCGGGGTCCGGACCGGGCAGCAGCTCCCCTCCGTCGCGGTGGAAGACCTCGCTCACCTTGACGCCGCGATCGAGCAGGTCGTCGCGCGCCACCTCGATGTCCTCGACCACCAGCTCCAGGCGCTGGGCGGAGCCGGGCTCTGCCGTCGTCAGGCCACTTCCGAACGTGACCGAGCATCCCGAGTGCAATGGCGTCACCTGAACTGCTCGGACGTCCTTGCCGAACGCGAAGTCGGCATCCAGCCGCCAACCCAGACTGAGATAGAAGTCCTTCGCCCGATCGACATCGGACACCGGAATCGTGACGACCTCGAGCTTCATGTCGACGGTTGCGACCTTCGGCTCACCAGAAACGTCCGTACTCATGCTGACCTCCATCGGTCGATCTTCAGAGGGCCGCAGTCCTTTCAGGATCCGTCGAGGAGTCGGTGATGTCCACCATCGAGAGCCGACTCCGCGGGATCAGGCGTGCTCGGCCTGCAGGATGCCGGCGACGGAGCGGCGAGCGCCGATGCGAGCCGGAATCGTGGTGAGTGCCGCGACGACGAGGACCGTCCCCGGGACCACGGCGAGCAGCTGCCACAGCGGCGGGTACGTCGTCGAGTCGGGGTCGACTGCCGAGATGAGTGCGAGCCCGCCGGGGATGCCCAGGATCGCGCCGACGAGGGCCGGCAGCACCTGCGCCGCAGCCAGTCCGCTGCTGACCTGCTGCGGAGTCAGACCGAGGGCACGCGCCAGCGCCGAGGCGTACCTGGCATCGAGCACGCTGGCCCAGGTGCTGACGATCGCGTTGACGGCGGCCAGGACGATCAGCATCGTGCAGATGACGAGCAGCACGTGCCCCAGGCGTTCGGTACGCACGTCGTTCAACCCGGACGAGCTGGCGAATCGCGAGGCGTTGAGCTCGGCGTTGGCCGCCAGTGCAGTGACGATCCCACTGACCGCGACCGCGACGCTGACGATGCTGAGGACCATGCGGCGCGGTCGCCGGCCCGCCACCCGCAGCGCCAACAGCAGTGGCGCCGGAAGTCGAGCGGAGATCGCGATCAGCCAAGCGGTGCGCCGGGGCAGGCGGGCTGCGTCGGCCAGCGCGAGCACTGTACTGGTCCGAGCCGCCCGGACGGCCGGAACGAACGTCGCGAGCACGGCGACCCCCACGGCCACCGCCGTGACGATGCCGATCGTCGCCAGGCTGAGTGATGGGGTCCCCGCACCACCGATGAGTCCCGCACTGGGATCGGTGAGCAACGGAGACAACCGCCAGCCCAACGCGAGGCCGGCAGCCGCCGCGACGATCGCGACGACGACGTACTCGGCGAGCAACACGGCGGCGACCAGGCCGGGCGTGCCGCCGACCGCCTTGAGCAGGCCGACCCGCCGGGTCTGGTCGGCCATCCGCCCGCCGACCAGCACCGCGATGCTGGCCACGGCGAGCAACCCGAGCAGCCAGCCGCCCGTGACGAGGGCCCGCTGCTCGTTGCGCACCAGCAGCGAGGCGTTGTCACGGATCTCCTGCCAGGTGGCGATGGTGCCCATCGCCGGACCGGATCCTCCCGCACCGGCCGGTGTGTCGGCCGGAGCGTAGTTCGCGACGAACTTCGAGGCCGCAGCCGGATCAGCCAGCTTCAGGTTCATCACGTACGACAGCGAATCGGCCCGCCCGGCCAGGCTGCTGACGTCGGGTTCGGTGAGCCAGACCAGGCCCAGGTCTTCCGGCGGCGGCGGGAGTTGCGCGGTGCCGGTCGGGATGTCCGGCGGCGTGTAGACGGTCGCTTCCGGATAGGGCACCGAGGCAGCGGTCACGGCAACGCCCGCGACCCGGAAGGAGTGGCCGTCCAGACTGACCTGATCCCCAGGGCCCACACCGAGGGCATCGGCGAGCGCGGCCTCGATCACCACGCCGCCATCGCGTACCCAGCTGCCCTCGACGACCTTCGGTTGGTCGACCCGGACCGATGCGGAGTTGCGCCCTTCAGCCTCCACGTCGACCGTACGGCCGTTGGCCGCGAGATTGGCATCGGTGATCGGATACGGACCGCTGTGGGCGACCACGCTGGCGGAGTTGGCCATGGCCAGCAACTCGCCACGGTCGGCAGGCTGGCGTCCGGACAGGGGTGGGCTGATGCTGGCAACGACGTCCGGCCCAGCCGTCGCCTCGCGGGTGCTCTGGTACGG
>DATFRX010000401.1:0-10319 GCA_035262905.1 Nocardioidaceae bacterium | reverse complement strand
GACGGGAGGGCCAAAGCGCACGAGAAGGTCGCCGAATGTGAGCGGTTGATGGACGAGTTCGAGGCCGACGTCTACGAGCGGGCCAATCCCGACGACGCCTGACACCTGGTGGCGTTGCCGCGGACACCCAGACCGTCGCCGCTTTCCCATGATTGCCGGCTGGTAGCGGGGCAGAGTTGATGGCGTGGCGCACAGCACCGTCTCGGGTGGCCGCGCGGATCGCCGCTCGTCGGCTGGGTTCCCCAGGTCTCGCGCCCCATTGGGCCTGTTCGATGGGCGCGGCGACCCGTCTCGTCGACTCGCGGCGATCGCCATGCATCCGGTCGCGGCAGCGACGGCCGTGGCGGCGGTGCTGCACCTGCTCTGGCTCGGGCTGCTCGCCAACGGCGGCGGCGACCTGGCGGCACAGGACGCCTGGGCCGCCTTCGCCAGCGCTCACCCGGCCAGCGCCTACGACTTGTCCTGGTACGGCGGCCTGTATCCGGTGTCCTACAGCGCCATCTCCCCCTACGTCATGGCGGCACTGGGCGTGCGCACCACGATGGTCCTGGCCGGAACCGTCTCGGCAGCGCTGCTGGCCCTGCTGATCGTGCGAAGCAACCGCTTCAAACATCCGCTGCTTGTGGCGCTGTACGGTGCGGTCGCGCTGACTGGAAACGCCGTGTCCGGACGTACCACGTTCGGGCTGGGCCTGATGTTCGGCCTGGCCAGCCTGGCGGTGATCTTCGCCTGGCCGGAAGCCTGGCGCTCGACCACGGCGCATCGCGTGGCGCAAGCCGTCCTCGCGGGCGCGCTGTCTGCGCTCGCCGCCGCTTCCAGCCCGCTCGCCGGGTTGTTCGTCGGCCTGGCGGCGGTGGCGATGTGGTTCAGCGGCCGGCGCTCGGCGGCGTACACGCTCGGGCTTCCGCCTCTGGTGCTCGTCCTGGCGCTGACCTGGCTCTTCCCGTTCTCCGGCGTGCAGCCGATGGACGCCTGGTCGCTGATCCTTCCGTGCATGGGCGCAGTGCTGGTGGCTGTGCTCGCCCCGCGAGAGTGGCGCATGGTCCGGATCGGAGCGGTGCTGTACGCGGCGGCCGTCGTCCTGGCCTGGCTGATTCCGTCGCCGATCGGCAGCAACATCGACCGACTCGGGCTGCTCTTCGGCGGCGTCGTTCTCGTCGCCATCGCCTGCCGGAAGCCGCAACCGGGCAGGTCCGCGCTCGCCGGCTGGACGGGAGTTCGGCGGGCCACAGCGACACTTGCCTTCGGGATCACCATCTTGTCGATCTGGCAGGTCGCCGTCGCCGCCAACGACGCGGTGCAATCGACACCGACCGCGTCCTGGACGATGCGGCTCCACCCGCTCGTCCACCAGCTCGAGACGAGAGGCGCCGATCTCGGCCGCGTCGAGGTCGTTCCGACCCTCAGCCACAGCGAAGCCTCCGCCCTCGCGCCGGACGTCAATCTGGCCCGCGGCTGGAACCGGCAGGCGGATGTCGAACGCAACCCGATCTTCTACGACGACACGCTCACTCCGGCGACCTACCATGCCTGGCTGGACCGCTGGGCCGTCCGGTACGTCGTCCTGCCGTCCGGGCCGCTGGATCCCTCCGCCACTGAGGAGGCGGAGCTGGTGACCGCCAGGCCCCCTTACCTTCACGAGGTCTGGTCCGACGCGGCCTGGCGGCTCTACGCCGTCGCCGACCCCACGCCGCTCGCCACCCCGCACGCCGAGGTGATCCGGTTCGGCCCGAGCGAAGCCGTGGTACGCGTCGCATCACCCGGCCGCGTACTGGTGCGGATCCCCTACTCACCATGGCTGAGTCTGATCGACGGGCACGGGAACGCCCTGGAGTCCCCCGAGGCCCAGACGCGCGGCCTCCTGCCGGTCAACGTCACCGGGTGCCTCAGCCAACGCGAGCAACCCGCCGGCTCCGGCCAACCCGCGGAGCAGTGGACCGTACTGAACGCGCCCAGACCCGGCGTCTACCGGATCGCCGCGCCGTACAAGCTGCCACCCGGCACGCCCTGCCCCGCCGACATGATCGGCTGACGCTTGAAATCTACAGCGTGTAGAGCAACTGTTGGCTGCACAACGTAGCGCTTTGAACGGACTCTCCCCTCAACCCGCTCACCAGAAGCTCCCTCCCCATCGGAGGGGACCATGAGGATCCCACACGGCCCGAACGGCGGCCGGCCATGAATGCCGCGAGCCCGCTCGCATCACGCCGAACGGTCGGGCGAGCGGTTGCATCCATCCTGTCGGTCGCGGCCGTGATCGGCCTGCTCGCCCTGGTCTTTCCCGTCGCGACGGGCACGAGTTGGCCCGCCGTGTACGACCGGCTGCTGCACTTGTCGGTCTGGCAGCTCGGCGTCCTGTCCGTGGTGTGGTTGGCGGGACTGTACGCGCACACGTTCGTCATCGTCGGCGCCCTGCCTCGACTCACCCACCGGCAAGCGTTCGCACTCAACTTCTGTGGAAGCGCGGTGTCCAATCTGGTGCCCTTCGGCGGAGCGCTCGGTATGGGTCTGAACTACTCCATGTTGCGCTCGTGGGGTTTCAACCGGACCAACTTCGCCGTGCTCGCCGTCGTCACCCATGCCTGCACGGTCGCGGTCAAGCTGCTCCTACCTGCCGTCGCGCTCGGCGCTCTGGTCCTCACCACCGACTTCATGAACACTCGGCTCGTCATTGCCGCAGCCGTCGGCATCGCGATCGCGATTCTGGCGACCCTCCTCCTCACCGCGGCAGCGGTCAGCACTCGATTCCGGAACGGACTGAGTTGGACGGTCGAGGCGCTGGGCCGCGGCCTCGGGCACCGAGCCGTCGCCGCCGTACGCGAGGCGAGCATCGCCGTAGGCGCCGGAGTACGGGCGGCGGCCCGCGAGGGTTGGCGTCGCATGACGCTGGGCGCGATCACCTATGCCGGCTTCCAAGCGCTGCTCCTCTATCTCTGTTTCGTCGCCCTCGGCGGCCAGGTCAACCCAGTCGTCGTGTTCGCCGGCTACGCCATCGGCCGCACACTGAGCATCGTGCCGATCACGCCTGGCGGGATCGGGGTCTCGGAGACCGCGACGGCCGCCGTCCTGATCGGGCTCGGTGCGGATCGGCCGCTGACCGCGGCCGCCGTCCTGCTCAACAGCACGTTCACCTTCCTCCTCGAGATCCCCGTTGGAGCGGCAGCAGCCATCGCCTGGTGGCTCGGTCATGGACGGGTCGCGGCGCCGTCCCCGGCCGGTGCGTAACGAGGTCATGCGTCCGGACCCGCTGGAGCGCCGACAGCGAGCTGGGCAACCGATGCGTGAGAACTTCTGGGTACGGTGTCCCCTCGTGGCCATGATCCTGGTCTGTGAGGACGACCTTGCGCTTCGCGCGATGCTGGGTCGCGCGATCGAGAGCGACGGCAACGAAGTCGTCCTGACCGCGACGGGTGAGCAGCTGCTCGCCCGGCTGGATCCTGCGCCGCATGTCGTGGTGCTTGACATTCGGCTGCCCGATGCCGATGGGCGCGACATCTGCCTCGCGCTTCGCTCGCGGGGGGTCACCGCACCGGTGCTCATGCTCACTGCCCTGAACGGCGTGCATCACAAGGTGAGCGGTTTCGGGTCCGGCGCGGACGACTACCTCACCAAGCCGTTCGACGTCGCCGAGTTGCTGGTCCGGATCCGCGCCCTGCTCCGGCGTACGACGACGGCCGTCGTCAGCGACGGGATCACGTTGGATCCGACGAGCCACGAGGTCAGTCACGGCGGTGCCGGTGAGCCGCTGACCCCGACCGAGTTCCGACTGTTGGGGCGGCTGATGTCGTCGCCGGGTGAGGTGGTCCGGCGCCGTGCGCTGCTGGCTGCCGGATGGCCACACGGCGCCTACGTCTCAGAGAACACGCTGGACTCCTACGTGCGGCGCCTGAGGAGGAAGCTGGACCGGATCGGGGTCTCCGAACGGCTGTCGACAGTACGCGGTGTCGGGTATCGATGGGACTGACCGGCTTCCGCTCCCGCGTGGTGGGGCTGACGACACTGGTCTCGGTGCTGGTGGTGTCGGCATCGGTGGTGCTGACCCAGCTCCTGATGGCCCGAGCGACCGACGCGGACGCCCGCGCGCTCGCACACACGCGGGCGCACGCGGTTGCGGCTACCGTGACGCTTCGCTCCGGTCAGGTCCGCGCGATCGAGGGCCCGCCCGACACGCTCGACGCCGTCGCGTGGGTCTATGCGGACGGCCGGCTGGTCGACGGCAGGGTTCCGACCGAGCTCGCCGATCCGGCCGCCCGACTGGCCGCCGGTGGGCAGGAGCGGTTCAGCATGGTGGGCGACAACCTGCTGTACGCGCTGCCCGTCGATGTCCAGGCACATCGTGTCGTCGCGGTCGTCACCGTGAGCCTGACGCCGTATGAGCAGTCGGAGCGTCGCGGGCTCTGGATCTCGCTGGCGCTCGGCCTGCTCGCCGTCATACTCGCGGCGGTGGTCGCGCATGTGGTCGTACGGCACTCGCTGCGGGTCATCCATCGAATGTCCGCACTCGCAGACGATTGGGGCGAGCACGACCCGGACCGCCGGTTCGGACTCGGGCCGCCCCGGGACGAGTTCGGTGAGCTCGCCCAGACGCTGGACCGGATGCTCGACCGGGTGGCGGCCGCCATGGCCGACGAGCGCCGGCTCACCGACGAGATCGCCCACGAGCTGGCGACTCCGATGACCGTGCTCCGGGGCGAGGCCCAGCTCGCTCAGCTCGACGACTCCAGGCTGGAGCCCGGACTGGTCCTCGTGGAGCTGGATCGTCTGGAGGCCGCCGTGACAGCGATCCTCGACGCGGCTCGGTCGAACCTGCGCGGCGAAGGCTGGTGCCATCTCGCCCCCGCACTCCAGCGCGCGGCGGACGAGCGCGCCGTCCGGGTCGAGGCGCCGAGTGAGCTGGAGGTGGCCGTACCCGGCGATCTGGTCATCGCACTCCTGACGCCCCTGCTCGACAACGCCTTCCGGCACGCGCGTGGTGACGTGGCGCTGGTGGCCGAGCCCAGCGGTGACGCCGTCGTGGTCCATGTCATGGACGACGGACCGGGGTTCGCGATGGCCGACGTCGATCGGGCCTTCGAGCCGGGTACGACCAGCGGCGACGGGCACGGTCTCGGGTTGGCCGTCGTACGTCGGATCGTCGATGCCGCACCCGGCGTCGCCGTACGGGTAGTGCCCGACGGCCGAGGACACGTCGAGATCAGGCTGCCGCTGAGGACCACGCCGTAGGTCCGGAGAACCGCGCCAGTCAGGTGGTTGGCAGGTAGGTCGAGCCAGCCTCGCCGCATGACCACAGCTACCGCCCCGCCCTCACTTCGCCGTGACCTGCTGAACAAGGTTCCCGAAGTCACGTTCTGGTTCTGGATCATCAAGATTCTGTGCACCACCGTCGGCGAGAGCTTCGCCGACTGGGTCAACATGCAGCTCGGCGTCGGCCTGGTGAACACCGCACTGATCTTCACCGTCGTGTTCGCAGCCGTGCTCTCCTGGCAGCTACGCACCGACCGCTATACGCCGTCGATCTACTGGCTCACGGTCGTCGTGGTCAGCGTGACCGGAACCCTCTACACCGACATCCTCACCGACCAGAAGGGCGTCCCTCTGGCCGTGAGCACGACGGCGTTCGCCGTGCTCCTCGCGGTCGTGTTCGCGGTCTGGTACGCCAGGGAGCGGACGCTGTCGATCCACAGCATCGTGACGCTGCCGCGGGAGGGCTTCTACTGGCTCGCCGTCCTGGTCACCTTCGCACTCGGCACCGCCGCAGGCGACTGGACGCTCGAACTCACCGGCTGGAGCCCGGGAATCTCGGTACTGCTGCCGCTAGCCCTCATCGGCATCATCGCGATCTGCTGGCGCGCCGGCGCCAACCCGGTGCTGACGTTCTGGCTCGCCTACATCCTGACCCGGCCGCTCGGCGCCAACCTCGGCGACTGGCTCGCGTCGCCGAAGGCCGACCAGGGCCTCGGGCTCGGCACCCTGGTCACGAGCGTGATCTTCCTGAGCGCGATCCTCGCCACGGTCGTCTACCTCACCATCACCAAGACCGACGTCATCGAGGGTCACCAGCACACTCAGCGGACTGCGAAGTACCACCGTCCGCACCGCGAGCGGTGGCTCGCCGGGGTGATGGCGGCCGCCGCCGTGGCCGCCGGATTCGTCCTCAACTGGGCCTCGGCGCAGCCGCATGCCAACGCACTGGCCGAGGAAGAAGGCCCAAGTCCGGCCGAGGCCAATGTGCACCTCACCCCCGCACAGGCGACGTCACACTTCCCGAAGGCCGATGTCGCGAAGTTCCGGGTCCTAGCGAACAACATGATGGTCAGTCTGACCAGCGGCGACCAGTCCAGCCTGAACAGTGCGGCCGACGCCTACGAGAAGGCCTGGGACGACGACGAGTCCAAGCTCAAGCCGCTCGACGGCCAGGCCTGGACGTACATCGACAGCGAGAACGACGCCGTGTTCACCGCAGTCCGGGAGACCAAGGACCCAACCGCCGAGAAGCACGCGATCGAGGACCTGCTCCACACGCTGGGCTGACTCCGATCGACTCCAACTGAGGAGGTCCTCAGGCGATCTCAGCCGGCTCACAGCCAGGGCGGTGGACGCTGGGCGGCGACATCCGAGGAGGCATGAGATGGCCGTTCGACCGTTCAGCGGGACCCAGACGCGAAGCCGGGTACCCGTTCTCGCGACCCTGATGGTGGCAGCCGCCGTATCGGTACTGGCCGGTTGCGGATCGAGCTCCTCAGGCTCGTCCACCGGCGGCGATGTGAAGGAGTTCAGCCCGCCGGGCGACATCCCGGACAACCAGGTCTTCGTCCGCTTCACTCCCCCGGCCGGCGACGTCACCATCAAGGTCCCCGAGGGCTGGGCGAGGTCGGAGTCGAACGGAGCGGTGTCGTTCACCGACAAGCTGAACACCATCCAGATCCAGTCCCGGCCGCTGCCGCAGGCACCCACCATCCAGTCGGTGAAGTCCACCGAGCTGCCACAGGTCGCCCAGTCGATGACCAACTACCAGCTCCAGGACGTCACCTCGGTCGACCGGAGCGGCGGCAGCGCCGTCCTCGCGACGTACCAGGCCGCCTCGCCGGTCAATAACGTCACCGGGAAGTCCGTACCGGACGCCTTCGAGCGCTACGCCTTCTGGAAGGCAGGCACCGAGGCGGTACTGACGCTGTCCGGCCCGGTCGGCGCGGACAACGTCGACCCGTGGCGACTCGTCAGCGACTCGGTGACCTGGCGTTGACGTGGCCGGCCGCGAGGTGTCCGGCAGCTCGGACCCGGTCCTGGAGGCGATTGACCTCTACCGCTTCTATCGCGCCGGCGACGAGGAGACGCTGGCCCTGCGAGGCGTCAGTGTGTGGGTCGAACGTGGGGAGCTGGTGGCCGTCACGGGACCGTCCGGCTCCGGCAAATCGACGCTGCTGGCCTGCCTCGCGGGACTCGACGACCCCTCGGGCGGCACGGTGCGCCTGGCCGGCACTCGATTGAGTCACCGCAGCGAGACCGAGAAGGATCGCCTCCGGTCCGGTGCCATCGGCGTGATGACACAAAGCGGCAACCTGGTCGATCACTTGACGGTCCGCGGCAACCTGCGGTTCGCCGCCACCCTGTCCGGCCGTCGCCGCCGGGTCGACCTGGCCGAGATCGCTCGCCTGGTCGGCCTCGAGGACCGGATCGACGCGTGGCCGTCGGAGTTGTCCGGCGGTGAGGCCGCCCGGGCCGCACTCGGAGTCGCCCTGTCCGGAGCGCCGCTCGTGCTGTTGGCCGACGAGCCGACCGGCGAGCTCGACTCCACATCGGAGCAGCTGGTCCTCGGACTCCTGGCGGACTCGGCGTCCCGCGGCGTCGCGATCGTGATCGCCAGCCACAACCCGGCGGTCACGTCGACGGCGGACCGCGTCGTCAGCCTGTCCCACGGCCGGGTGGTGTCATGACGTACGACGCCGAGGGCCGGGTGGCTGTGCCGGCGAGGAGCGTCCGGGTGCCCGTCGTGGCGGCCGAGGACTTGACGGTGACGTACGGTCGGGGTCGTCGTGCCGTCACCGCGTTGGCGTCGGCCACCTTCCGCCTCGAAACCGGCGACCGGGTGGCGCTGGTCGGACCGTCCGGCTCGGGCAAGTCGACCCTCGTCCATGTCATCTCGGGGCTGCTACCGGCGAGTGCCGGCCGGATCGCCTGGCCGGCGCTGTCGACCGACCGGCTGCCGGCCGGCGCTGCGGGCGTCGTGTTTCAGGGCCTGAGCCTGATCCCGACTCTCGACGTTCTGGAGAACGTGGAGCTGCCGCTTCAGATCAACACGACCGAGCCTCCGGGCACCGTACGCCGGCGCGCGATGACCGCGCTGGACGAGCTCGGTCTCGGCGACCTCGCGACCGCACTCCCGAACGAGCTGTCCGGCGGCCAGGCCCAGCGGGTCGCGGTCGCCCGAGTGCTCGCGGCGAGGCCCAAGCTGATCTGCGCCGACGAACCGAGCGGGCAACTGGACGCGGTCAACGCCGAAGTCGTGACCGACCACCTGCTGCATGCGGCGGCGACACTCAACGCTCCGCTGATCGTCGCCACTCACGACGAGGCGGTCGCGGACCGGATGAACACCACCTGGTCCATCGCCGACGGCGTGTTGTCCGGAGCGGGAGAAGCGACGTGCTCGAGCTGATCTGGGTGCGAGGCGTCGTCCGCCGGCGAGGCGGCCGGTTGCTCGGTGCGGCGTTCGGGATCGCCCTTGCGGTCGCCACCCTGGCCTTCCTCGGCTCCTTCATCGCATCGGCGAAGGCGACCATGACGCAGCGGGCGACCGCCAGCGTGGCCGTCGATTGGCAGGTCCAGGTGTCGCAGCCCGGCCAGGCCGCTGGGGTCGCCGCGGCACTCGACGCTCATCCGGGGGTGCGGTTCGCCGACCGGGTCAGCTATCTGAAGACCCGCGGACTGGCCGCGACCACCAACGGCTCCCGCCAGATCACCGGGCAGGCGGAGGTGCTCGGGTTGCCCGACACCTACCGCACCGATTTTCCCGGCGAGGTACGCACCCTCACCGGGGCCGATAGCGGTGTGCTGCTGGCCCAGCAGACCGCCGCCAATCTGCACGCGCATCCCGGCAGTGACATCCAGGTTCTTCTCGGCGAAGGGCGCCAGGCGACCGTCCACGTGGACGGAATCGTGGAGTTGCCGCAGGCGGACTCGCTGTTCCAGCGGGTCGGTGCGCCGCCACAGTCACAGCCGACGGCCCCGCCGGACAACGTCTTGCTGGTGCCGCGGTCGACGATGGCCCAACTCGCCGCTCGGTCGGTCACCCCGCCGGTCACGCAGTTCCACGTCGAGTTGGCCAACAACCTGCCGGCCGACCCCGCCGGGGCATATGCCGCGTCCCTCGCACAGGCGAACAACCTGGAGGCCACGGTCTCCGGCGCCGCCCGCGTCGGCAATAACGTCGGCGCCGCGCTCGATGCCGCGCGAGAGGACGCCGCGTACTCGCAGATCCTCTTCCTCTTCCTGGGACTGCCGGCCGCCGTACTCGCGGCGCTGCTCACTGGAGCGGTCGCGTCCTCTGGCGCTGCTCGGCGGCGTGCCGACCTCGCACTGCTGCGGCTGCGTGGAGCCACCCGGCGCCGAATCCTCAGCCTCGCGGCCTCCGAAGCACTGGTCGTCGCTGCGGTGGGCTCGGCCATCGGGCTCGCAGCCGCGGCCATCGTCGGCCGGCCCACCTTCGGCGGCGTCGCGTTCGGTGCCCCGGGACAAGGAGCCTGGTGGCTGCTCGGCGCGGCTCTCGCCGGATTGGCGACGGCGCTCCTGTGTTTCCTGCTGCCGGTGTGGCGCGACCTCCGGAGATTGACAGTTGCCCGAAGCGCCCAGCGCAGCCTGCGCAGCGGCCGGTCGACGCCCGTCGTCTGGGCGGCCGCTTGCGGCCTACTTGCCCTCGCCTACCTGCTCTTCTGGGTGACCTCGCGCAACAAGTACACGCTCGTACTCGCCCCGGAGGGCGTTCCCCAACTCTCCGTGAGCTACTGGGCATTCGCCGCACCGGCGCTGCTGTGGCTCGGCGCCACCCTCCTCGTGGTCGCCACCGGGACCGCTGCGCTGCGCCGTGGAGCGACCGTCCTCCGCGGCGCCCTGAGATCGGTCAACGGACGCCTCGCCCCACCGGTCGCGGCCACCATCCGACGCGACGCTCGAGGCCTGGCGCGGGCCGCCACCCTGGTCGCGCTGGCGATCGCGTTCGCGCTGTCCGCCGCGACGTTCAACGCGACGTACGCGCAACAGGCCGAGGTGGATGCCCAGCTGACCAACGGCGCCGATGTCACGGTGAACCGACCCGGAGACGC
>DATFRX010000400.1:0-2921 GCA_035262905.1 Nocardioidaceae bacterium | reverse complement strand
TCTGCGGGAAGTGCCACCGGTCGGCCGGGAACCGGAGGCCGGGCAGGCCGTCGTACTTGGCCGGCGTGTAGAGCCGCAGCGTGTCCCACTGCTGTCGCCAGTTGTCGCCGATCCGCTCGTTGCCGTCGACGATGAGGAACGAGCGGCGTCGCCGCTGCAGGTGATAGCCCGTCGACAGGCCGGCCTGGCCGGCGCCGATGATCAGTGTCTCGATGTGCTGGGTGGTCATGTCGCGCCTCCTGGTTGCGTCGCTGATCCGGACGCTATGAAGCGCGGCCGGGCGTGCGCGTCGGGCGGACCTCCCATCTTCGGATCGGGCCGCATGGGTGGTTCTGCGCATGACCGGGCGCAGGAGGGGCACAGCACAGGGTGAACGTCCAGCGTGGACGCGTGTTTGGAGTACTCCCATGGACGACGGACACATCGTGGTCGTCGGCGCCTCGGCCGGTGGGATCGAGCCGCTGATCGACCTGATCGCAGGACTGCCGGCCGACCTTGCCGCCACCGTGCTGGCGGTCGTCCATCAGCCCGCCGACGACACCCGGCTCCACCAAGTCCTCAACCGGGAGTCGCCACTACGGGTGAAGCCGGCCGAGGACGGCGAGCCGCTGCGCCCCGGGACGGTGCTCCTCGCTCCCCCGGGACGCCACCTGGTGGTGACGGCGGACGCAGCGTCACTGTCGTCCGGACCCCGGGAGAACGGCTGGCGACCGGCCATCGACGTGCTCTTCCGCTCGGCTGCGGTCGAGCACGGCCCCCGAGTGATCGGGGTGATCCTGTCCGGCGCGCTCGACGACGGCGCGGCCGGCATGGTCGCGATCCGGCTCCGTGGCGGGGTCGGCATCGCCCAGGATCCCGGCGAGGCGCTCCACTCGTCCATGCCGCAGGCGGCCATCGACGCCGCGTACGTCGACCACGTCCTTCCGGCGGCGAAGATCCCCGATCTCATACTCGACCTGATCGGCGGACAACTGCCGCTGACCGAGATGGGGCCGCTGCCGGAGCCGATGGCCACGGAGGTCGACATCGCCGCCCGCCCACGGAGCACTGTTGACCTGCCCGAGCATCCGGGCGAGCCCTCCGCGTTCGTGTGTCCGGACTGTTCCGGTCCGTTGTACGAGATCGACGAGGGACGGCTGACTCGCTACCGCTGCCGCGTCGGCCACGCCTGGTCGCCGCTCAGTCTCGCGTCACAGCAGTCCGCCGTGACCGAGAACGCCCTCTGGACCGCGGCCGAGACCCTCGAGGAGAAGGCCGCGTTGCGCGAACGCCTCGGGCGACGGGCTCACGAGGCGGGGCATCACCAGGCGGCACAGCACTACCGGCGTACGGCGGAGCTGGCTCGCGAGAACGCCCGGCAGATCCGCCGCGTCATCGAGAACGTCACCGACACCGAGGCGAGTCAGACCACCGACTGACGCAGGTGCCGCCCGGTTCGCCGGACGAGTGACAGGGGCCCCGACCGCCTGGCCCACTAGCCGATCATCGGTCACTCGTGGGGCGATCATCAGCCACTCGTGGCGGATGAACGTCGATCGGGGTCGACTCTCGACCTCTCGATGGTCCTGGGTGAGCAGGAGCGCCGCGTCCAGCTGATCAGTCATGACGTCTCCCCAATCTCAGTCGAACGCGTCGGCGAACGTGAGCGTTCGGTCGACGATCTGGCGCGCGACCTCGGTGACGTCGGCCTCGGCGGAGAGCGCCCGGCTGCGGAGCAGCAACAGTGCGTCGTCGGCCGGAACGCCGAGCTGCGCCATGACCATGCCGGTGGCCTGATGGACGACGACTCGAGAGGTCCAGGGCTCTCGAAGGCCTTCGACACTGGCCTGTTGCTCGCTGCCTTCGGCGAACAGCGCACCGCCGATCGCCTGGACCAGCAATGCCGCGGTGTCACCGGGCACAGCAAGCGGTCGCCGACGCAGGGTGTAGAAGGTGACCACGCCGGTCAGCCCGGCCGCGGCCCGGATCGGAATCGCGAACACCGTGACGTCGCTGAGCTCGTCCCACATCGCCTGTGCCAGGTGCGACCACTGGGACTGTCGCACGTCTCCGAGATAGCAGGTGACCAGGTGGCCGCTGGTCGCAGCGTCGAAGCCCGGGCCCTGACCGACGAGCTCCTGCAGGCCGTCCACCGCCCTCGCGATGTCGTCGGTCGCACACAGCGTCGTCCGGTTGTCCGACAGGTAGCCGACAGTCGCCACGACGCCGGTCGCGCCGACGGTCCGGCGTACCGCCTCACACAGCCGCCACGACTGGGGTCGCCGACTGTCGAGGGAGGTCAGTGTCTCCGCGAATCGAGCCAACAGACGGTTCGTATCGCCTAGTGAGCGGTCCCTCGTTTGACCCACCTCCTCCACCGTCCGTCCGAGCGGACGGTCTCACGCTGGTGGACTGCGATCGGGTGCGCCGACCGGCGAATCAACCATGAACGTACCCACGATTCCGGCCCCATAACGACGGGTATCGCCTCATGATTCGGGCGCAGGGCGTCCGACTCATGAGACGTACTGGGTCGCTCCGCATCACCGCTTTGATCGCCGGGTACGGCTGTTGCTACACAGGAAGTCAGTGGTCGAGCCCCCTGCCACTTGCCCTTCGCTTGCGAATGACGGTGGTAGCAGTGTCTGCTCCACGCACGAAATCAAACACCCTTCGGGAAACATCCCATCAGCGTTCTGGGCGGTCGCGACGCCGCCAGACGACCCACACCAATCGCCTTCTCGCGAAGGCCGGCGCCTGCAACGGGGAGCGGCGCAAGCAGCTCCAGACCGAAGCTGCCTTGTTGAATATGGATATGGCGCGGTCGGTGGCGGCGCGGTATTGGGGTCGTGGGGAGTCGTCTGAGGATCTGTCGCAGGTGGCCTATGTGGGGTTGATGAAGGCGATCCACGGCTATGACCCGCACCGTGGCGACGACTTCC
>DATFRX010000399.1:0-9605 GCA_035262905.1 Nocardioidaceae bacterium | reverse complement strand
CACTGCGACAGCGACCATCCGTCACTGGGACACTGGCGATCCGTCACTGTCGGAGTGGCGGACGGTCGCTGTCGCAGTGGCGGATCGTCGTCAGTGGGGCCAGGCGGCGGCGACCAGGTCGCGGGTCTCGGACAGCAACTGCGGGATGACCTTGGTCTGCGCCGTGACGGTGATGAAGTTCGCGTCGCCACTCCACCGCGGCACGACGTGCTGATGCAGATGCTCCGACAGCGATCCCCCGGCCACGCCGCCCAGGTTGAGCCCGATGTTGAACCCGTGCGGCAACGACACCGACCGGATCGCGATGACCGCGTCGCGGGTCAGTGTCGCGATCTCGAGCAACTCCGGCTCGGTCAGACCGTCGAGCGCCGCGACGTGACGATAGGGCACCACCATCAGATGCCCGGGGTTGTACGGATGCAGATTGAGCACCGCGTACGCCGTCGGCCCGCGGAACAGGATCAGCCCCTCGGCATCGTCCAGCTTCGGGATCCGGCAGAACGGGCACTCGTCGCCGTGCCGCTCCCCTGCCTCGGCCTCCTCCTTGATGTACGCCATCCGATGCGGCGTCCACAGCCTGGCCAGCCGATCGCGTACTCCGACCCCGTCCTGCGCCACCAACTCCGGCGGCGAGGGCTCGTCCGTCACACCTGGACCCGACGCTCGACGGCATCGACGATGCGCGCCACGGCCTCGTCGATATCGACCCCGTTGTCCTGGTCGCCACTGCGATAGCGGAACGACACGGCGCCCGCGTCGACGTCCTTGTCGCCGGCGATCAGCATGAACGGCACCTTCTGGGTCTGTGCGGTACGGATCTTCTTCTGCATCCGCTCGTCGGAGTCGTCGACCTCGACCCGGATCCCACGCTCACGAAGCTTCGCCGCCACCCGATTCAGATGCTCCAGATGCCGCTCCGCGACCGGGATCGCGACCACCTGCACCGGCGCCAGCCAGGGCGGGAAAGCGCCGGCGTAGTGCTCGACGAGGATCCCGAAGAACCGCTCGACCGAGCCGAACAGCGCCCGGTGGATCATGTACGGCCGCTGCCGAGTGCCATCGGCCGCCTGGTACTCCAGCTCGAACCGCTGTGGCTCCTGGAGGTCCACCTGCAACGTCGACATCTGCCACCGGCGGCCGATCGCGTCCCGAATGTGGAGGTCGATCTTGGGCGCGTAGAAGGCCGCCTCGCCGGGCGCCTCGATGTAGCTCATCCCGCTCTTGTCGAGCGCCGACCGCAGTGCCGCCTCGGCCTCGGCCCACTCCTCTGATTTGCCGACGAACTTGTCACTGTCGTCGCGCAGCGCCAGCTCCGGCTCGAAGTCGGTCAGCCCGAAGTCGCGCAGCAGCCCGACCACGAAGTCGAGCAGTGACGCGAGCTCGTCGGCCAGCTGATCCGGCGAGCAGAAGATGTGGGCGTCGTCCTGGGTGAATCCGCGGGCCCGGGTCAGGCCGTGGACGACCCCGGACTTCTCGTAGCGATAGACCCCGCCGAACTCGAACAGCCGCAGCGGCAGCTCCCGATAGGACCGGCCGCGCGACCGGAAGATCAGGATGTGCATCGGGCAGTTCATCGGCTTCGGGTAGTAGCGCTGCCCCTCGTCGAGCTCCATCGGCGGGTACATCCCGTCGGCGTACCACTCCAGATGCCCGGAGGTCTCGAACAGCTGCTGCTTGGTCACGTGCGGCGTGTAGACGAACTCGTAGCCGGCCTCCTGGTGCCGCTGCCGCGAGTAGTCCTCCATCGTCTTGCGGACGATCCCGCCCTTGGGATGGAACAGCACCAGACCCGGACCGACCTCCTCCGGGAAGCTGAACAGGTCGAGCTCGGCGCCGAGCCGACGGTGATCGCGCTTGGCGGCCTCCTCGAGCCGATTCAGGTGCTCGGCGAGCGCCTCCTTCGACTCCCAGGCGGTGCCGTAGATCCGCTGCAGTTGCTGGTTGTGCTCGTCGCCTCGCCAGTAGGCTGCGGCGGTCCGCATCAGCTTGAATGCCGGGATCCGCTTGGTGGTGGGCAGATGCGGACCGCGGCACAGGTCCTTCCAGGCCACCGATCCGTCGCGACGCAGGTTGTCGTAGATGGTCAGCTCAGAGCCGCCGACCTCGACCTCGGCACCCTCACCGGCAGCGCCGCCCCCGCCCTTGAGCCCGATCAGCTCGAGCTTGTACGGCTCGTCGGCGAGCTCGGCACGCGCCTCGTCCTCGGTCACGACGCGACGGGAGAAGCGCTGCCCTTCCTTGATGATCTTGCGCATCTGGGTCTCGATGCGCTCGACGTCGTCGGGATGGAACGGCTCGGCGACGTCGAAGTCGTAGTAGAAGCCGTCGGTCACGGGCGGCCCGATGCCGAGCTTCGCGTCGGGGTAGAGCGTCTGCACGGCCTGGGCCATGACATGCGCCGTCGAGTGCCGGAGGATCGCGCGGCCGTCGTCGGAGTCGATCGGCACCGGCTCGACCCGGTCGCCGTCGGCCAACTCGTACGCGAGGTCGCGCAGCTCGCCGTCGACCCGGGCCGCGATCACGGCGGTGTCGTCGGCGAACAGCTCCCACGCCTTCGTACCCGTCGTGACCGTCCGCTCGGCAGCTGCATCGGTAGCACCACCTGACGACGCGACGATCACGCGGATATCGGACACGAGAGGCTCCTCAGGGAACGCGATGACTTGACGTCGCGATGGTATCGACGCGGCGTCAGGTCATCACACCGGATATCGCCTCGACGCGCCGGTCAGACCGGGTCGGACACCGCGCCACAGACCTCACATCGGCGCGAGGTGTTGCCGTGCTCGTCGATGTGCTCGATCAGCAGTCCGCCGGTCGGGATCTCCTCGAGGCAGCCGTCATGAGGGGTTCGACCTGGCTCCCGGCACGGGCACTGGCAGCCCACGGCGACCTGCGCCCGTCGGAGGACGATCTCGTGACGCACCGAACCACCCGCTCCCTTGAGTCCTTGCAGGCCAAGGTAGCTCGGCGACCGTCCCCTGCCGCAGACGGGGGTAAACCGGACCGATCACACCGCGCCGTAGCGCCCGTCGTTGTGCTGTACGACGCGCCCGCCGGAGATGGCGGCCTGCATCGCCCGCTCGAACTGGTGCGGGTCCCAGAATCGGGCCCCGACCAGCTGTGCGAGGTCGTCGGACGACTGCGGCCCTTCGGCGCGCAGGGCGCGGGCGATCTGGCCGACCTCCTGCGCGAGGACGCGGTCACGGCGCTCCGTGGAGGGCCTGGGTGGTGGCATGGGCATGTCAGTTCCTCCTCCCGATCGTGGTCACCGCGCCGAGGACGCGGTCTGGACGCCGGTAGCCGGCTCGTCCTCTGCGGTCAGCGGCGTGGCGATGTTCTCCAGGGTCTGCTGCTCGGCCTTGACGCCGAAGATGATCTCGGCGATACCGCCGGCGATCATCAGCCCTGCGCCGATCAGGTAACCGGTGTTGATCAGCGTCAGGTCCTGGCTCGGCACCGCGTTGTCGATCAGCCAACCGAACAGCAGCGGTCCACTGATTCCGCCCGCCGCCGTTCCGACGGCGTAGAAGAACGCGATGCACAGGGCGCGGGTCTCCATCGGGAAGACCTCGCTCGCGGTCAGGTAAGCGGCGCTCGCACCTGCCGAGGCGAAGAAGAAGGTCAGCGCACCCATCAGCGTCAGGGTCGTCCCGTCGAGTGATCCGAGCATGAAGCCGGTCAACGCGAGGAGACCACCCGAGATGATGTACGTCCCGGCGATCATCACGACGCGGCCGAGGCTGTCGAACAGCGGACCCAACACGAGCGGGCCGATGAAGTTGCTCACCGCGAAGAACGCGATGTAGTAGCCGACCTTGGTCGGGTCCACCTTCAACTGGTCGAACGAGCCGAGCACGTCGCCGAAGGTGAAGAAGAAGGCGTTGTAGAGGAACGCCTGACCGATGAACAGCGACAGGCACAGGATGGTCCGCTTCGGATACATCGTGAAGACGGTGCGGGCGATCAGGCCGATGCCGATCGTCTTGCGCTGCCGGATGGTGATCGTGTCCTGGACGTCGGGCAGTTCCTCGCCTCGCTCCTCGGAGACCCGGCCCTCGATGTCCTTGACCACCCGCTCGCCTTCATCCTCGCGGCCGTGGATGAAAAGCCACCGCGGGCTCTCCGGGATGTTGCGGCGCACGATCAGGATGCCGACGCCGAGAATCGCACCGAGGGCGAAGGCGAGTCGCCATCCGACGTCAGCCGGAACCAGCGTCGGGTCGAGCAGCGGGACGGTGATCAGCGAACCGGCCGCCGCGCCGATCCAGAACGAGCCGTTGATCGAGATGTCGACCCGGCCGCGGTACTTCGCCGGGATGAGCTCGTCGATCGCGGAGTTGATCGCGGCGTACTCACCGCCGATGCCGGCACCGGTGATGAAGCGACACGCGAAGTACCACGTCGGGTTCATCGAGAACGCGGTCAGGATCGTTCCGATCAGATAGACGCCGAGCGTGACCAGGAACAATCGTTTCCGGCCGAAGCGATCGGTGAGCTGACCGAAGAACAAGGCACCGACACAGGCGCCGGCGACGTAGACCGCACCGGCGAGCCCGATGTCGAAGTTGGACAGACCGAGGCCGGTGCTTTCGGGCTTGAGCGCGTCGGACAGCGAGCCGACGATCGTGACCTCGAGTCCGTCCAGGATCCAGACCGTGCCGAGTCCGACGACGACCAGCCAATGCCAGCGCGACCAGCGCAGTCGGTCCAGCCGGGCGGGGATGTCGGTAATGATCCGACCTATCTCGACCTGGGACGACGACATGATGCTCATCTCCTGTCGGGCTGGAATGTCCTCACCGCAAAGCAGGCAGCCCACTCCTGGCGCTTACTTGCGATGTGTGCGCTTAGGCATACATCTCGAGTACCCGTGGATGCGATCGCCAAACGACCTCGACAAAACCGGATCGCGCACATCCGAGCCGGATGCGACCGGCTCAGGCAGAGGCGCGTTGCGTACGGCTCCGATTGCTCTCGACCAGGTCGCGCAGTCGCTGGAGGTCCTCGCGCAGCTGATGCCCCGCATCGGCTCCGAAGAGCGCGGCGACGGCGTGGCCGATCTCGCCGGCGACCGGGTTGTAGTGCAGATGGACCCGCACCTGGCACCGTCCGTCGTCGCCGTGCAGCGTGATCTCACCGGCATGCGGGATCGTCTGGCCGGGCAGCGTCTTCCAGCCGATCCGGTGTCCGTCCTCGCGAACGGTCTCCTCGGCATCGAAGGTGACGTCTGCGTTCGCCGGGCCGCGGACGGTCCAGCGCGTGACCGGACTGCCCGGCCACTGGTGCACGTCCCGCACGTTCGACATGAAGCTCGGGAAGCTCGGGTAGTTGCTGATCAGCGGCCAGACCTCTTCGGGAGGTGCGTCGATCGTCACGACGGCCTCGGCCTCGACCGCGTTCGGGCCGGCGCCGATGCCGGTGATCTGCCGCAGCGGCTTGTTCGCCGCCGCACGGGCGGTTATCGCGAGGCCGCCGGCGCGAATCACCAGGCCGGGCAGGCCACCGATCTGCCGGCCGGCGCCGAGCAGTCCGAGGCCCGCTGCCCCGCCGACCAGACGGGTGCTCGGCGACCAGACCTCATGCTGCAGGCTCGTCGAGCGACGGTCGGTCCGCGACGGACCCTGCAGTCCTGGTACGCCGTCGGCGCTGGCGTGCATGCGCAGTTGGTCGTCGACCTTCTTGACCCCGGGGACGCGGGACGCGGCGCGTACGACGGCGTGATGCTCCTCGGCCAGGACGTCACCGCTGAGGCGTACCACTCTGGAGGCGGCGGAGACCTCGATCGCTTTGGGGTGTCCGGCGACCAGTCCGAGCCGGGCGCGAACCCGTTCGGCGAGCACGGTGTCGTCGACCTTGCGCCCGGTGACCCGATAGCGCACGCCGGCCCCGACGCCGGTCACCCGGTTGCGCAGATCGCGAGACAGGGTGTCGAGTCCGTGCTCCATGTCGTGCTGGGCATGGAGCAACTGGTCGCGTACCCGAGCGCGCCGGGCCGCCCCACGGTCAGGATCGAGGAAGTACATCGCGGCGACGCCGACGCCCGCCGCACCGCCGACCTGCTTGATCCATTGGAACAGGCTGGCGGGGTGCCGGTGGGTGTGGATCTCGACGAGCGGCACGGAGCGCGGCTGTTTCCGCGGGCGTCGCGGTGTCTCGTCATCGTCGTCGGTGTCGTCCCGCGATGGGATCCGCTGCAGCTGGCTAGTCACCGCGTCGCTCATCGTCGTCAGGGAGTCCGTGACGTTGGTCGGCAACGTCGGCAGGGTCGGCTTCGAGGGGACTCGATTCCGAAGCTTCTCGGTCCAGCTCGTCTTCGACAGCGGTCCGATGTTGGTCAAGAACGTCTGTGGCCGGTTCTTCAAGTCCGACTTCCACGTCTGGGGTTGTGTCATGGCTCGGCTCCTCCGTCGGGTTCGACATGAGGGGTTCGTACCCCCTGGTGCCTCGCTCATGCGCCCGATACGGACCGCCGGAAGGTCGTCGGCGACGGGTTCACCGACGCGGTGGTGGGTACGAGCAGGGTGGCCTACCGAAGGAGGGTGTGATGACCGAACGACCCGACAACGAAATCGACCGGCTGCTCGCGGAGAACGACGCCGTCGTCGGTGAGCGGATCGACCCCGAGTTCGAGTCCGAGCCGCCCGATCCGGCCGAGGTCGACGCAGCGGAGGAGGTCGATCCGGATCTGGACGCCGCCCGGGCCGCGGCACCCGAGCACGATCCGTCGGCGCTGACCACTGAGGAGCTCCGGCCTGAGTCGGAGCTGCTGGAGTGGGAGCCGCCAGAGGAGCCCACTCACGAGACGGCGGCAGGGCACACCGCGGCCGACGAGCGCGCGGGCGAGACGATCGACGACCGACTCGACCAGGAGGAGCCGGACCAGCCGGTCTAGGTGCGTACGCCGAGCTCGTGGAGGTGACCGAGCATCGCGGCCGGGTCCTCGTAGACCCGGAAGGCTCCGGCCCGCTCGAGCTCCTCGCGTCCGTAGCCACCGGACAGCAGCCCGACCCCGATCGAGCCCGCCCGGCGGGCCGCGAGGATGTCCCAGATGCTGTCACCCACGACCATCGCGCCGGCCGGTTCGACCCCGAGCCTTTGCGCCGCCGACATGAACAGATCGGGATCCGGCTTGGCCCAGCGCACCTCGTCGCGGGTAATCATCGGCGTGTCGTCCGGCAGCTCGAGCTTGGCCAGCATCGGCCGGGCGCCTGCTGACCGTCCGCTGGTCGCGATGATCCACGGCACGCCGGTCCGGGTCAGATGGGCCAGCAGCGCACTGGCTCCGGGCAACGCCGCGATGGTGCGGATCTGCTCGGCGTACAGCTCGGCGTGCCGTGACTGCACCTGCTTGACCTCGTCCTCACTCAGCTCGACGCCGGTCTCGCTGAGCAGCGCTTGTACGAGCAACCCACCGCTCATGCCGATCCGGCGGTGGATGCGCCACACCGACAGGTCGATGCCGGCTTCGCGCAACGCCTCGCGCCACGCGACCACGTGCTGATAGACGCTGTCGACGAGCGTTCCGTCGAGGTCGAAAAGAAAGGCCGGCGACTTGCGGGGCTCGGTCATGTCCGATCACCTTCCGTACGAGCCGTCGCCGTCAACGGTCCCACGCGCGTACGGCCGAGCCCGTCGGCGATCGTCAGGACTGGATCATCGCCTGGAACATCCAGGACTGCTTCTCCAGATCCAGCAGGACCTCGTTCAGCAGATCCTGGCTGGCCGGATCGGCCTCCTCGACGGCCCGCATGGACTCGCGGATCCGGCCGATGGACCGACCGAGGCGCTCGACGATCGCGCTCACCGCGGCGTCGTCCTTGAGGAAGCCGGTCGGCATGGCGCCGGTGGCCCGCTCGGCGACCACGGACTCCGGGCTGCCGTCGGGGCTGCCGCCCAGGGCGACGGCGCGCTCGGCGATCAGGTCAGAGTGCTCGCGGGCGGCGGCCACCAACTCGTCGAGCTGGAGGTGGACGCTCCGGAAGTGGTGACCCACCACGTTCCAGTGGGCCTGCTTGCCGGCCAGCGACAGGTCGATCAGCTCGATCAGCGTGGCCTGCAACTCCTCGATGGTGGTCTTCTTCGCGTCAGCGGACAGGGGGCTGCGAATGGTGGTCATGGCTCTCCTTTCACGGCACGGCGGGAGTACCCCGTTCACCGAGCGGCATGCGGGGTACGGCCAAGGCATGGCATCTGAGGATCAGACGGCGAGCCGCCTCACCGTGCTGCTCGCGCTGGCCATGAACGCGCTGATCGCGGCGGCCAAGCTGGTGGTGGGCGCAGTGTCGGGCTCCAGCGCGATGCTCGCCGAGGGAGCGCACTCGGTCGCCGACACGGTCAACGAGGTGTTCCTGCTGACCTCGCTGCGCCGCAGCAGCCGGCCGCCGGACAGCAAGCATCCGTTCGGTTATGGCGCGGAGCGGTTCTTCTGGTCGCTGCTGGCGGCGATCGGGATCTTCTTGTCCGGCGCGGTGTTCTCGGCGTACCAGGCGTTCCGCGCCCTCACCGAGTCGGGCAGCGGCCAGCACTCGTACAGCTGGTCCTACGCCGTGCTCGGCCTGGCTTTCGTCGCCGAGGGAGTGTCCTGGGTCCGCTCAGTGATCCAGCTCCGAGGCGAGGCCAAAGCGGCCGGCCACGGCTTCTTCGACCACTTGCGCCGGACCCGGGATCCGACGGTCAAGACGGTGTTCTCCGAGGACGCGGCCGCACTGGTCGGCATCGGCATCGCCGCAGCCGCGGTCGGCCTGCACCAAGCGACCGGGAACCAGCGCTGGGACGCGTTGGGTGCGGCCATGATCTCGGTGTTGCTGACGTTCGTGGCCTTCTACCTCGGCCGCCACAACATGGCGCTACTCACCGGACAGTCGGCCGATCCGACGCTGCGGCAACAGCTCTGGAACGAGCTGATGGCCGTCCCGGAGGTCGACGCCGTCGTCGAGGTGCTCACCATGCACATCGGCGCCGACGAGATCCTGCTCGCCGCCCGGCTGGATCTCGCCGACGGACTGACGTCGGACGACATCGAGGACGTCAGCTCACATATCGCCCACGCGATCTCGGCCCGACACCCGGATGTGACGCAGGTCTTCCTGGACGCGACCCGGGCATCGGAGCACGAGCGAGAACGCGCTCACCGCCTGACTGCCTCGCATGGTGGGACATCTTCTTCCAGCATGTGAGACATCCCGGCTCGCACCGCCCTTCCCCCGTTGATAGTGCGGCGCCGTTGTTGCTAGACATGAAGTCAGTGGTCGAGACCCCCTGCCACTTGTCCTTTCGCTCGCGAATGACGGTGGTAGTGATGTCGACGATGCCACGAAATACCTCAGAGAAATCCAGCAAGAACGCTCAGGCCCGCGGCCGCGATCAGCGCCGTAAGCAGGCCAATCAAACTCAGCGACTGCTCGCCAAAGCACGCCGGTGCGAGGGTGAGCGCCAGAGTCGTCTCGAAAAGGAGGCGGCGCTGTTGAATATGGATATGGCGCGGTCGGTGGCGGCGCGGTATTGGGGTCGTGGGGAGTCGTCTGAGGATCTGTCGCAGGTGGCCTATGTGGGGTTGATGAAGGCGATCCACGGCTATGACCCGCACCGTGGCGACGACTTCC
>DATFRX010000398.1:0-4124 GCA_035262905.1 Nocardioidaceae bacterium | reverse complement strand
GTCGGCGGACTGCTGGGCGCCCTGCTGGCACGCGACGGCCACCGCGTGACATGTCTGGCCGGATCCAGAACCGCCGCGGGGCTCCGCGAGGGCGGGATCTCGATGCAGAGCGGTCAGTACGGCGAGTTCGCCGTGCGGGTCGATGCGGACACCAAACTGCGAGAGCCGGTCGATGCCGTGCTGATCACGGTCAAGGCGACGGCGCTCGACGACGCGTTGGAGCGGCTGCCGGCCGAGGCGCTCGGGGCGGGACTGGTGGTGCCGCTGCTCAACGGGGTGGAGCACATGACGGTGCTGCGCGAGTGCTACCCGGCCGAGCAGGTGGTCGCCGGTGCGATCCGGGTCGCGTCGAGCCGAGTGGCGCCCGGCCGGATCGCGCACAGCACGCCCTTCACCCTGGTGGATCTGGCGAGCCGTACCGCCCCGCGAAGCAGCGTCGACGATGTCGCGAGCAGGCTCGACGAGGCCGGCCTCGAGGTGACCGTACGCGACGACGAGACGACCATGCTGTGGGACAAGCTCGCGTTCCTGGCCGCACTGGCCCTGCTGACCACCCGCTACGAGGCGCCGGCCGGCGAGATCCGGACGAACCACCGCGATCTCCTTCTTGCCACAGTGGACGAGATCGTCTCGGTAGCGCAGGCCGAAGGCGCCAGGGCCAACGCCGGGGACGTGATGGCCCTGTTCGACCGGCTCCCCGTCGACATGACCTCGTCGATGCAGCGTGACGCCCAGGCCGGGCTGCCGTTGGAGCTGGACGCGATCGGCGGCGCCGTGGTGAATGCCGCCGCCCGTCATGGCCTGGCGGTGCCGAACACCGCGCGCCTGGTCGCGGAGCTCGAGGCCCGCGAGGGCGCGTAGCGCGTTCATCCGTCGCGGGTGACGCCAGGCGGTGCGGTCGGAGGTGAGGCTGGACGGACGGCGCGAGCGCCCGGGAGGTTCGCCATGTCCTCGCAAGCTGCATCGGCCGCGCCCGAGTCTGGTACGGCTCCGGCCCGATCGGGCTTGGTCCTCGCCTCGCTGATCATCGTCGCGGCCGTGGCCAACCTCAACCTGTCGGTCGCCAACGTGGCGCTGCCGGACATCGGCAAGGCGTTCGACTCGTCGCAGACCACGCTGAACCTGATCGCGGTCGGCTACTCGCTCGGTCTCGCGACGTCGGTGCTCTATCTCGGCGCGGTTGGGGACCGGCACGGCCGCAAGCTGCTGCTCATCCTCGGCATCCTGCTGTCCGTACCGGCCTGCCTGCTGGCGGCGTACGCACCGACCGACGAGGTTTTGGTGCTGGCGCGGATCTTCGGCGGGGTCTCGGCCGGCATGGCCTATCCGACGACGCTGGCGCTGATCACCGCGTTGTGGTCGGGGCCGCCGCGCACCAAGTCGATCGCGCTCTGGTCGGCGCTCGGCGGCGGCATCGCGTCGCTCGGACCGTTGGTCGCGGGCCTCCTTCTCGAGAGCTTCTGGTGGGGTTCGGTCTTCTTGATCACGCTGCCGCTGGCGGTGGTCGCGCTGCTGATGGCCTGGTTCTTCGTCCCGGCAAACGTCAACGAGTCGACCGAGCCGGTCGACTACCTGGGCGGCATCTTCTCGGTGCTTCTGGTAGCCGGTCTCGTGCTCTCGATCAACTTCGCCGCGGTGCCCGGCAAGGGTTCGCTCGCCATCGGCCTCGGGCTGGTCGCACTGGCCGCCGCCGCGGCGTTCGTCTGGCAGCAGCGCCGGGCGGTGAACCCGTTGTACGACCTGCACGTGGCCGGCCGGCGGGTCTTCTGGGTGGCCGCCTGCGCTGGAATCATCGTCTTCGGCTCGCTGATGGGCGCGATGTTCGTCAGCCAGCAGTATCTGCAGAACGTCCTCGGCTACGACACGGTCGAGGCCGGGAGCGCCTTCCTTCCGGCGGTCGTCTGCATGGTGATCGTCGCTCCGAGGTCGGCCAAGCTGGTCGAGGTTCAGGGCGCTCGCGCGACGCTGCTGATGGGCTACGTGTTCCTGTTCCTCGCCTTCGGCTGGATGCTGTTCTTCTGGGAGGAGGGGAGCAGCTACTGGCAGATCGGCTTGGCGTACGCCCTGATCGGCATCGGCGTGGGCCTCGCCGGGACACCGGCCTCTCGCTCCCTGACCGGCGCGGTGCCGGTCCAGCGGGCCGGGATGGCGTCCGGCACCGCGGACCTGCAGCGCGACCTCGGCGGCGCGATCATGCAGTCGATTCTCGGTGCCCTCCTCACCGCGGGCTATGCCGACGCGATCAGCGCAGCCGTCGCCAACGACCCGAACGGCAAGCAGATCTCGCAGGACACCCAGTCCGAGCTGACCAAATCGTTCGCCGGCGCCGAGCAGGTGGCCGAGCAGCACTCCCAGTACTCGGCCGAGATCGTCGCCGCAGCCAAGACGTCGTTCCTGCAGGGCGACGACTGGGCCTACACGGCCGGCCTGATCGCCGTCGCGATCGGCTTCGTCCTCGTCTTCTTCTGCTTCCCACGCCTGGCCAAGGAGCGGGAGTTGCTGAAGGCCTACCACGCCGAGGACACCGGGGCGCGCCCGGCGCCGAGAGCGGCCGAACCCGAGACCACCTGACTGACCCACGACCGACTCCCGACGGCCCGCCTGAGCTTCTCATGCTGGTCTCATGATGGCCCGCCTAGCGTCCCAGCCGTCGGCAGTTTCCCGCCCCGTCGAAGAGGTGGTCGTCTTGACGGAGCCGCAGGACGGGATGGCCCAGGGGAGCCGACATATGCCGGTGAGGCGGTGGCTCGTTCGTGGTCTGGCGGCCACCGCCTTGCTGGGCCTCGCCACGAGCTGCTGAGCGGCCGGCCGGGCGAGGTCACCTGATTCGGGCGATGCTTCCCGGTCGCCGGCCGGGTGACCATGCCCGATGTGAGGGCGGGATAGGTCGTGTCCGCGACACTCAACGGACTCGTTGCGATCGCCGATGTCGACCCGGTGCCGTGGGCACGGGGGCAGATGGCGTTCACCCTTGCTTTCCACATCATCCTGGTGCCGCTCGGCGTCTCGTGGGCGTTCATGACGCTGATCGCCAACTACCGGGCGATCAAGCACGACGACAAGGACGCCCTCGTGCTCGCGCAGCGGTGGTCGAAGTACATGGCGGTGACCTTCGCCGTCGGGGCGGTGACCGGGACCGTACTGAGCTTCGAGTTCGGCTTGCTGTGGCCGAAGTTCATGGGGCAGTGGGGTGAGGCGTTCGGCGTGCCGTTCGCGTTCGAGGGTCTGTTCTTCTTCACCGAGGCGATCTTCGTCTCCATCTACCTGTTCGGCTGGCGACGACTCAAGCCGTGGGCCCACTTCTGGACCGGGGTGCCGATCGTCCTCGCCGGACTGTTCGGCGCCGCATCGGTGGTGGCGGCGAACGCCTGGATGAACTCGCCGTCCGGCTTCACGCTCGACTCGAACGGCAACATCGTCGACGTCGACCCGATCCAGGTGATCTTCAACGACGCGATGCCGCTGCAGGCACTCCACATGATCCTGGCCGCCTACGTGGTCGGCCCGTTCCTGGTCGCATCGGTGTACGCGACCGGCATGCTCCGCGGCCGCCGCGACCGCTATCACCGGCTCGGTTTCATCATCGCCTTCAGCGTGGCTGCGGTCGCGACACCGATCCAGCTCGGCGTCGGGGACACCCTGGCCCGCTGGGTCTACAACAACCAGCCAGCCAAGTTCGCCGCGATCGAGATGGTGCCGAAGACCAGCGACGACGTCCCCGAGCGGCTGCTGGGTCACATCAACGACCAGGGCGAGGTGAGCGGCGGGATCCCGATCCCCGGACTGGCGTCGTGGCTGTCCGATCCGAGTACGGGTAAGTCGACGACGGTGCAGGGGCTGGACGCTTTCCCGGCGGACGGGCGCCCGACCTATGGCGAGGTCAACGTCGTCCATCTGGCCTGGGACGTCATGGTCGGCCTCGGGACGCTGCTGTTCCTGCTGTCGGTGTGGTACGCCGTCAGCTGGGTCTTCCGGCGCCGGATGCCGCAGAGCAAGTGGTTCCTCCGGGCCGCCGCCTGCTCCGGTGTCCTGGCGATCATCACGATGGAGGCCGGCTGGGTCGTGACCGAGGTCGGCCGCCAGCCGTGGATCGTCTACGAGCGGATGCGGGTCGAGGACGCGGC
>DATFRX010000397.1:0-8632 GCA_035262905.1 Nocardioidaceae bacterium | reverse complement strand
GCGCCGGCCGGGAACGCTCCGCTGTAGCAGCAGTCGAGAATGAGCAGGTTCTGCCGAGAGGCGGACGACTCCATGGCCTCGTTGACCTGGCTCGCCGACAAGCCCGTGAAGAGCAGTTGGTCGTGTCGCGTATCGGTCATCGCCATGTACAGCCGGCCCTGGTCGTCCTTGAGGCCATGTCCCGTGAAGTACAGGAGCGTCAGGTCGTCACGTCGGCGCTGGTGGTAGAACTCGCCGATCGCCTGGCCAACGACGTGGTGCGGCTCGTTGAGCTTGACGGTGACGTCGAACCCGGCGATCTCGGGATCGCCGAGCACGTCGGCGAGCTCCTCGGCGTCATGCCCTGGGGCGGTCAGCTGCTGCAGCTCCTCGTCCTCGTAGCTGTAGGTGGCTACTAGCAGGGCCAGGCGCCGCGGCATGGTGCCTACTCCACTTCGTGACGACGGATGTAGGCCTCGATCAGCGCGCCGCGCTCCTTCTTGGTGGTCTTCTCCAGGACGAGCGTGTCGCCGTCGATCGTCACGGAGATCTTGTCGGCCGCGGACTGCCGCCCTAGCCAGTCGCGTGCGGTCTCGATCAAGAGACTGAAGACCCCGCCGGCGGCGCTGAGCGTGACCAGCAGGGCTCCGATGCTGGCCGGGTCGGCGCCCTTCGCCCCCTCGGGAACGACCTCGGACCCGATCGGCTCGACATCCTCGACGTCGGCGTTCCGTAGCTCGGTACGCAGCTGACGGACCAGGCGGTCGACCTCGACCGGATCGGCGTCCGCGTCCGGTTCGACCACCAGCGTCAGTCGGCGCAGGGGATCGGACTCAGGATCGACGCCAAGCCCAGTCATCGGGTCTCCTTCATACCTGCACGAGGCAGGCCAAACGGGCTTTGATACGACGCTACGCTGCGACGACGCGGACAGGATGGGTCGAAGGTCCCGCTACGCCGTTCCACATCGTGGGCGTGACTTCCAGCATGCGAGCCATCGATCGGGTCGGTGGGTATAGCGTCTCCGGCGGCTCTCGGACGAGCGATTGAGCGACTTGGGGTTTTCTCGATGTATGTCGAGCAGCTGCCGCTGCACGAGCGCATCTCCGCCCTGGACCTGCCGACCGGCTCCTACGCACTCGCCGGCGACGCCGCACTGGCGGCGTACGGACTCCTGGAGGCCGGCCGAATCGACCTGATCGTCAGCCCCGCGGTGTTCCGTGGCCTCCCCGAGCGGGGATGGACCGCCTTGCCCGGGACTGACGGCAACGTGCTGACCTGCGGCGACGTCACGGCGCGCACGCGCCTCCACAACCTGAGCCATCTGTCCGCGATCGACTTCATCAGCGACGTCGATCAGGTCGCCGGCCTGCCCGTGCTCAAGGTGCACTGGCTCCGCCAGTCCGTGGCGGCCTCGGGGTCGAGCGACGCCGTCTTGTGGCGGCTGGGCCTGATCGATCAGACGTTGGGAGCGGCGGCCTCCCAGCCAGGGTTCGCCCGGCCGGTCGCGCAGCCGACCCGTCCGCGGTCTCGCACGACCTGGGCGTACCTGCGTGGCGTGCTCACCGAACCCGGCCAGACCTTCTACGCCGATCGCGGTGTCGGCATGTGGGGAACTGCCTACGGGCTCACCTGGGTCACATGCTTCATCTCGATGCTCTTCGATCTCGGCAACGGCTGGACGAATCCGGTGCAACTGATCTTCGGCCCGCCGATCGCGGCCGGCTTCATCCTGCTGGTTCGGCGCGGGATCACCGGCGTCGCGCGTCGGGTGTGCGGTGGCGATCCCGGCATCAGCAGCTCCACGGCCAGCCAGGCGGCCATCGTTGCGACCCTGACGGCGGCTCCGGTGGCGGCGATCGACCTCCTGCCGGTGCCGCTGGTCTGGATCTCCGTGCTGACGCTCGTCGCCGCCGCCTTCGCCCTGTTCATCGGGTTCTGGCTGATCGGCCTGCTCTACAGCGCGGCATTCGACTGCTCGCTGGCCCGGGGCGTACTCGGGGAGATCGCCGGCGGCGTCGTGGTGACCCTCGTCTTCCTCGCGATCGGCCTCGGCCTCGGAGGTCTGGTGGCCTGATTCGTCCGGGCCCGCCTGTCCGAAAACTGGTTGGCTCTGTCAGAGGTGCGGCATAGGTTGGTCCTTACCGCTCGCTGCCGCAAGGGGGTCCCGCCACCAGATGCCGCCTGCCTCGGTCACCCGACCTCGTGACCCTGATGCCCGCCGCCGCAGCACCACCTCGCTGTGGCGGCTTCGCGGCTATCTCCGCCCGTACGTCCGGTCCCTGATCATCATGGTGTCGACCGCGACGATCGGCGTCTTCGTGTCGATCGCGATCCCGCTCGTGACCAAGGCGGTAATCGACGGGCCCATCACCGATCGCGACGAGAGCGGCATCCTCCCCCTCGGCCTGCTCGCCTTGGCCCTGGGCATCGTGGAGGCCGCCCTCATCCTGATCCGCCGCTGGGTTCAGGCGAGAGCCGTGCTCGGCGTCGAGACCGCGATCCGCGACGATCTCTACCACCGGCTCGACAAGCTGCCGATGGCCTTCCACGCGCGGTGGCAGTCCGGCCAGTTGCTGTCGCGAGTCACCATCGACCTGTCCGCGATCCGGCGGTTCAGCGGCTTCGGCATGTTGTTCCTCTGCATCAACATCCTGCAGTTGCTGGTCGTCACCGCGTTGCTGCTCCATCTGTACTGGCCGCTCGGCCTGATCGTCTTGTGCTCCGCGATCCCGATCATCTGGCTGTCGATGTCGTTCGAGCGGCGCTACGTCAAGGTGTCGCGTCGCGTGCAGGACCAGCAGGGCGACGTCGCGACCCAGATCGAGGAGTCGACCCTCGGCATCCGGGTGATCAAGTCGTTCGGCCGGTCCGGCTACGCCTACGACAAGTTCGACACCCAGGCGTCCCGGCTCTACGAGTCGCAGATGGACAAGGTCCGCCTGTCGGCGCGGTTCTGGACCTTCCTCGAAGTGCTGCCCAACCTGGCGCTGGTGATCGTGCTGCTGCTCGGCGCGATGGCGGTCGGCAACGGCTCACTGAGCCTCGGCACCCTGGTCGCCTTCGTGACCCTAATGCTGCAGCTGGTCTGGCCGATGGCGTCGCTCGGCGTCATCCTCGCGATGGCACAGGAAGCAATGACCGCCGCCGACCGGGTCCTGGAGATCTTCGACACCGAGCCGACCATCGTCGGCGGCGACCGGGTGCTGAGCCATCCGTCCGGTCATCTGCGGTTCGAGGGCGTCGGCTTCCGCTTCGACGAGTCCGAGAGCGATGTGCTCCACGACGTCGATCTCGAGGTACGACCCGGCGAGACGGTCGCGATCGTCGGCGCCACCGGATCCGGCAAGACCGTGCTCACGTCGCTGGTGCCGCGGCTCTACGACCCGACGGCCGGTCGCGTCACGATCGACGGCGTCGACGTACGCGATCTGACCCTGCCGTGCCTGCGGCAGATCGTCGCGACCGCGTTCGAGGAGCCGACGCTGTTCAGCATGAGCGCCCGGGAGAACCTCACGCTGGGCCGGCCGGAGGCGACTGAGGACGACATCGCCGAGGCCTTGCGGATCGCGCAGGCGAAGTACGTCTACGACCTGCCGTGGGGGCTCGACACCCGGATCGGCGAGCAAGGCATGGCGCTGTCGGGCGGGCAGCGGCAGCGGCTCGCGTTGGCCCGGGCGGTGCTCGCCAAGCCTCGGATCCTGGTCCTCGACGACACCCTGTCGGCGCTCGACGTCCACACCGAGGCCCTGGTGGAGAAGGCGCTGCGGGCGGTGCTGGCCGACGCGACCGGCATCGTCGTCGCCCACCGGGCATCGACGGTGCTGCTCGCCGACCGGGTCGCGCTGCTGCAGGGCGGCACGATCACCGACGTCGGCACCCATCGCGAGTTGCTCACGACGGTCCCGGCCTACCGCAACCTGCTCGCTGCCGACGCCGACGACGATCTGGAGCTGTCCGCCGCCGGTCGGCCTGACTCGGCCGAGGTTCGCGCATGACGTCGACGACCGATGCCGCACTGGATCAGCAGCAGCGCGACGACCAGCAGCCGGCCGACTGGCGCGGCGTCGCCGCCGAGGACCGTGACGACCTCTCCGAGCAGGTCGGCCTGCTGCTTCGGGACCGGTCCCGTCGCCTGTTGGGCTCGCTGCTGCGACCGCACCGCAAGGCGCTCTACTTCGCGCTCGCGGTCGTGGTGCTCGAAAACGCCGCTCGCTTGGCCATCCCGTACCTCGTGGGTCGGGGCATCGACAAGGGCATCCCGCCGATGGTCGCGGGCGAGGGCAGCGGCACGCTCGTCCTCATCACCGCCCTCATCGGAATCGCCGTCCTCGTGCAGGCGGTGACCCGACTCACCTTCCTCACCGTCGCCGGCCGGATCGGCCAGAAGCTGCTGCTGGAGTTGCGCCGGCGGGTGTTCCGGCAGTTCCAGCGGCTGTCCACGGCCTTCCACGACCGCTACACCTCGGGCCGCGTGATCTCCCGTTCGACGTCGGACGTCGACGCGATCGAGGAGATGATGGACACCGGCTTCGACGGCCTCCTGACGGCCGTTCTCACGCTGGTCGGCACGGCAGCGTTGCTGCTCTGGCTTGACCCGGTGCTCGGCCTGGTGGCGCTGATCGCCTTCCCGTTCCTGGGCCTGCTGACCCGGTGGTTCCGGCGCGAGTCGTCCAAGGCCTACCGGCGTACCCGCGAGACGGTCGCCGCCGTCATCATCCACTTCGTCGAGACGATGACCGGCATCCGCGCGGTGCAGGCGTTCCGCCGGGAGCCGCGCAACGAGGAGATCTTCGCCGAGGTCAACGACGACTACCGAGCGGCCAATGAGCGAGCGTTCCGGTTGCAGGGCCTGTTCATGCCGGGCATCAAGCTGATCGGCAACGTCACGATCGCGATCATCCTGCTCTACGGCGCCTACCGCGCATTCCACGGCGACGTCACGGTCGGGGTGCTGACCTCGTTCCTGATCTACCTGCGGGCGTTCTTCGAGCCGATGCAGGAGATCAGCCAGTTCTACAACACCTTCCAGTCGGCCAGCGCCGCGTTGGAGAAGCTGTCCGGGGTGCTCGAGGAGGAGCCGGACGTGCCGGAGCCGGCGCATCCGGTCGAGCTGCCCGACGCGCGCGGCGAGATCGGGTTCCACCAGGTCACCTTCGGCTACGTCGCCGACCGGCCGGTGGTGCGCGACCTCGACATCCGGCTGCCGGCCGGGCAGACCGTGGCGGTGGTCGGCGCGACCGGCGCCGGCAAGACGACGATCGCGAAGCTCGTGTCGCGGTTCTACGACCCGACGGCGGGCCGGGTCACCCTCGACGACGTCGACCTGCGCGATCTCGACGACCGTACGCTGCGCAAGCACGTCGTGATGGTGACCCAGGAGAACTTCGTCTTCGCCGGAACGATCGCGGACAACATCCGATTCGGGCGGCCCGAGGCGTCGTTCGACCAGGTGCGTGCCGCTGCCGAGGCGATCGGCGCTCACGACTTCATCGCCGCGCTGCCCGAGGGCTACGACACCCCCGTGGAGTCGCGCGGCGCCCGGCTGTCCGCAGGCCAGCGGCAGTTGGTGGCGTTCGCGAGGGCCTTCCTCGCCGACCCGGCGGTCCTGATCCTCGACGAGGCGACCAGCTCACTCGACGTCCCGTCGGAGCGGTTGGTCCAGCGGGCCCTGCGGACGATCCTCGCCGAGCGGACCGCGATCATCATCGCCCACCGCCTGTCGACGGTGGAGATCGCCGATCGAGTGCTCGTGTTGGAGCACGGCGAGGTCGTCGAGGACGGGACGCCGGAGCGGTTGATCGCCCATGCCGACGGCCGGTTCGCCGGTCTGCATCAGGCCTGGCTCGACTCCTTGGCGTAAAGGCCTCAGGGCGCGAGCTCACCGGCGTCGATCGCCGTGTCGAGTACGTTGCCGGCCGGCGCGAGTGGGCAGGCCCAGGCGGGGTCGTACGCGCACGAGGGGTTGTACGCGAAGTTGAAGTCGATGACCAGGCTGCCCTCGGCGCCACCCAGATCGGCGCCCTTGACCGTGTCGACGAGATAGCGGCCGCCGCCGTACGTCGTGTGCCCGCTGGTCGTCGCGCAGTGGAATGAACACCCCGCCGCCGTACGACTCCAGCCACCATACGTCCAGACTGCCGAGGCCCGGCGGCTCCACCCGTCCGATGCGTTCGAACGGCACCATGCCATCGGTCGCCGTGGCGGCATCCCACCGCTCGCCAGGCGCCGGCAGCAGCGGCAGCTCGAATCGGAGGTGTGGGTCGTAGGGCGCGTACGTCGGCAGCGGCTGACCCGATTGCAGCGGCGAGTCGGGATGGGACCGGAGCAGCTCAGCACGTGTGTCGCGCCACAGGGTCCAGCCGACGACCGGTGTGGACGCGTCACGGACCTCGCGATAGAGCGCGGCGACTCGACGGCGCCAGTCCAGCAGCGACAGGCTCATGCAGCCAGCCTGTCAGGCGGCCGTCCTGACCCGAGAGTTGGCGTGAGATTCAGGTTCTGCGCCGTCCGTTTCCGGTATCTCACGCCAACTCTCGAGCCAACCGAGCCCGACCCCGTCGCAGTCGCCGCAATTGGCCCGCGAGCCAGCCGACCGGCTACCGTGGGTTGCACTGTGGCTGCAGTCACAGTGGCGTGCGACCGGCCCGCTGAGCACACCCGCTGAGCGCCGTCCGCACTCCGACTCCCGCACCGGCCGCGGCGATCCCGAGGGCCGACTCGATAAGGAGTGGTGACGTGACGAATGCCGATTTCGGCCCCGACCTGGGGTCGGTGTTCGGCCCCTCCCATGAGGGCGAGGGCCCCGAGTTGGTTCAGTTGCTGACGCCGGAGGGTGAGCGGCGCGAGCACCCTGAATTCTCCTACGACGGCACCGACGAGGACATTCGCGGCTTTTATCGCGATCTCGTCCTGACCCGGCGGATCGACGCCGAGGCGACCGCCCTCCAGCGTCAGGGTGAGCTGGGCATCTGGGCGTCGCTGCTCGGCCAGGAGGCGGCTCAGGTCGGATCCGGCCGGGCCCTGTCGCCGCAGGACTTCGTCTTTCCCACCTACCGCGAGCACGGCGTCGCCTGGTGCCGCGACGTCGACCCACTGCGCCTGCTCGGTCTGTTCCGCGGCGTCGACCAGGGTGGCTGGGACCCGCGCGAGAACCAGTTCGGCCTCTACACGATCGTCATCGGCGCCCAGACCCTGCACGCCACCGGCTATGCGATGGGCCTGCAGCGCGACGGCGTCGTGGGTACGCAGGACAACGACCGCGACACGGCGGTGATCGCGTACTTCGGCGACGGCGCGACCAGCCAGGGGGACGTCAACGAGTCGTTCATCTGGGCCAGCGTCTTCAACGCGCCGGTCGTGTTCTTCTGCCAGAACAACCAGTGGGCGATCTCGGAGCCGATCGAGAAGCAGAGCCGGATCCCGCTCTACCAGCGCGCGCTCGGCTTCGGCTTCCCCGGCATCCGGGTCGACGGCAACGACGTACTCGCCTGCTACGCGGTCACCAAGGCCGCGATGCAGCGGGCTCGCGAGGGCAGCGGCCCGACGTTCATCGAGGCGTACACCTATCGGATGGGCGCCCACACGACTTCCGACGACCCGACCCGCTACCGGCTCAGCGAGGACCTTGAGAACTGGAAGCTCAAGGACCCAATCGCCCGGGTCGAGGCCTTTCTCAAGCGCGGCGGTGTCGCCGACGACAAGTTCTTCGCCGACGTCCAGGCCGAGGCCGACAAGATCGCGACGCATCTGCGGGAGGGCTGCCTGGCGCTGCCGGACCCGAAGGTGCTCGAGATCTTCGACCAGGTCTACGCCGATCCGTCCTCGGAGCTCGCGGAGCAGAAGGCGGCGTTCGCCGACTACCTCTCCTCCTTCGAGCCCGAGTCCGCGTCGACCGGAGGGGCAGTCTGATGGCCCAGATCACCTTGGCGAAAGCACTCACCAACGGCCTTCGGGCGGCCATGGAGGCCGACGAGAAGGTCATCTTGATGGGCGAGGACATCGGCAAGCTCGGCGGCGTCTTCCGAGTCACCGACGGGCTGCAGAAGGACTTCGGCGAGGACCGCGTCATCGACACGCCGCTCGCCGAGTCGGGCATCGTCGGCACGGCGGTCGGTCTCGCGCTCCGCGGCTACCGCCCGGTCTGCGAGATCCAGTTCGACGGCTTCGTCTACCCGGCGTACGACCAGATCGTCAGCCAGGTCGCCAAGCTGCGCTTCCGCAGCGGTGGCAAGCTCCCGATGCCGATCGTGATCCGGATCCCGTTCGGTGGCGGCATCGGCGCGGTCGAGCACCACTCCGAGAGCCCCGAGGGACAGTTCGTCCACCAGGCTGGGCTCAAGGTCGTGTCATGCTCCAACCCGGTCGATGCGTACTGGATGATCCAGCAGGCGATCGCGACCGACGACCCGGTCATCTTCATGGAGCCGAAGCGCCGCTACTGGGAGAAGGCCGACCTCGACGAGTCGCAGACTGAGGCACCGCGCGGGCTGCACAGCTCGCGAGTCGTTCATGAGGGCACCCACGCGACGGTGCTGGCGTACGGCCCGATGGTCAAGACCAGCCTGGAGGCGGCGATCGCGGCTGCCGAGGAGGGCAAGAGCCTCGAGGTGATCGACCTGCGTACGCTGTCGCCGCTCGACATGGAGCCGGT
>DATFRX010000396.1:0-4908 GCA_035262905.1 Nocardioidaceae bacterium | reverse complement strand
CCTGGAATATCACGAGCGCCGTAGATCCGCTTGGCCAGCGCGGTGTAGAGGATGTCGTTGACCAGCGTCGACTTGCCCGACCCGGACACACCCGTGACGGCGATGAACACGCCGAGTGGGAACGCCACGTCGATGTTCTGCAGGTTGTGCTCGTGGGCCCCGCGCACGACGACCTCGGCACCCGGTGTCGCCGGACGCCGGACCGCAGGCAGCGGGATCTCCTCGCGGCCCGAGAGGTACGCGCCGGTGATCGAGTCCGGATGCTCGTAGAGCTCGGCGACCGGACCGGAGTGGACGATCTGGCCACCGTGCTCACCGGCGCCCGGCCCGATGTCGACCGCCCAGTCGGCGATCCGGATGGTGTCCTCGTCGTGCTCGACGACGATCAGCGTGTTGCCCAGGTCGCGGAGCCGGATCAGCGTGTCCATCAGCCGGTGGTTGTCGCGCTGATGCAGCCCGATCGACGGCTCGTCGAGCACGTAGAGCACGCCGACCAGCCCGGCCCCGATCTGGGTCGCGAGCCGGATCCGCTGCGCCTCGCCGCCGGACAGCGACCCGGACGGCCGGTCCAGCGTGAGGTAGTCGAGACCCACGTCGAGCAGGAACCGCAGCCGCTCGTGGATCTCCTTCAGCACCCGCTCGGCGATCTGCTTCTCCCGCGGCGACATGTCGAGGTCACCGAGGAATGCCGCGACCTCGCCGATCGGGAGCGCCGTGACCTCGGCGATGTTCTTCACGCCGCCGATGCCGGACTCCATCGTGACGCCGAGCGAGATCGGCTTGAGCCGGGTGCCGCCGCAGGCCTGACACGGCACCTCGCGCATGTAGCCCTCGAACCGCTCGCGGCTGGTGTCGGACTCCGCCTCGGCATGCCGGCGCTGAACGTACGGGATCACGCCCTCGAAGGTCGTCCAGTAGGAACGCTCCCGGCCGTAGCGATTCTTGTAGCGGACGTGGACCTGCCGCTCGTGGCCGTTGAGCAGCGCCTCCTGGACGTCAGTCGACAGGCTGCCGAACGGGTCGTCGATACCGAAGCCCAGCTCGTCGGCCAGCGCCTCGAGCAGCCGGCCGAAGTAGTCAGCGACATGTGCCGATGCCCACGGCGTCAGCGCGCCCTCAGCCAGCGACTTGTCCATGTCAGGGACGATCAGCTCCGGGTCGACCTCCATCCGGGTGCCCAGGCCGTGACAGGTCGGGCAGGCGCCGAACGGCGAGTTGAACGAGAACGAACGCGGCTCCAGCTCGTCGCTCTCGAGATCGTGCTCGTTGGGACAGGCCAGGTGCTCGGAGAACCGCAGCTCGCGGTTCGGATCCTTCTCCGGCAGGTCGACCAGGTCGAGCAGCACCAGTCCCCCGGCCAGGCCGAGCGCGGTCTCCACCGAGTCGGTGAGCCGCCGCTTGGCCGACGGCTTGACCGACAGCCGGTCGATCACCGCCTCGATCGTGTGCTTGCGCTTCTTGTCGAGCTTCGGCGGCTCGGTCAGCGGGTGGACCTCGCCGTCGACCCGGACCCGGCTGAACCCCTGGGTCTGGAGCTGCCGGAACAGATCGGCGTACTCCCCCTTGCGGCCCCGGATGATCGGCGACAGCACCTGGAACCGGGTGCCCTCCTCGAGCTCCAGGACGCGGTCGACGATCTGCTGCGGCGTCTGCTTCGAGATCAGCTCGCCGCAGGTCGGGCAGTGGGGCCGACCGGCTCGGGCGAACAGCAGCCGGAGGTAGTCGTAGACCTCGGTGATCGTGCCGACCGTCGACCGCGGGTTGCGGGAGGTCGACTTCTGATCGATCGAGACCGCCGGCGACAGGCCCTCGATGAAGTCGACGTCCGGCTTGTCCATCTGGCCCAGGAACTGCCGGGCGTACGCGGACAGCGACTCGACATAGCGCCGCTGGCCCTCCGCGAAGATCGTGTCGAAGGCCAGGCTCGACTTCCCGGATCCGGACAGGCCGGTGAACACGATCAGGGCGTCTCGGGGCAGGTCGAGGGAGACGTCCTTGAGGTTGTGCTCGCGCGCACCACGCACGATGAGACGGTCGGCCACGAGGCTGGCTCTCCTGTGTCGTCGAAGAAACACGATATCGAGGGGACACTTCTTGCCGCCTCGTCATGCTAACCAGCCGCGCCGACAATGCCTTCCCGACCGAACGGCATACGGGACGGTCTGGTGAGTACGGTTGGCGACATGGATCCCGGCAGCCCCGGCCCGGCGACGGCGATGGACATGGTCGACGAGGCGACCGACCGGGTCCTGTCGGACCTGCGAATCCTGTCCGACGCCGACCTGCGCGCCTCATCGCGGCTGCCGGACTGGACCCGCGGCCACGTGCTGAGCCATCTCGCGCGCAACGCCGACGCCCTGGGCAATCTTCTCGAGTCGGCCCGTACCGGCGAGCAGATCTACGCATATCAGTCACGAGAGCAGCGCGCTGCCGACATCGCGGCCGGCGCCGACCGAGCGCTCGACGTCCAGGCGGCCGACATCGTGGCGGCACACGAGGCGTTCCGCGACCGCGCGAGCCGGGTGACCGACTGGGACGCGACGGTGACCCGGATGGCCGGCGACCCTGGCATCCCGGCCTGGTGGGTGCCCCTGCTGCGGCTCGGCGAGGTCGAGATCCATCACCTCGACCTCGACACCGGCTACGACATCGCCCAGTGGCCGCCCGAGTGGGTCCGGGCCTTCCTGCCGTACGCCGCACTGGATCTCGCCGATCGCGCCGCGGTCCCGATCCGACTGCAGCCCGACGACTCCGACGCACCGATCGGGGCCGAGGATACTGACGCCCTGGTGGTGGCCGGCCCGGCGAGCTCGGTGCTGGCCTGGATGATCGGCCGCGACGAGGGCAGCGACCTTCGTACAACCCCGGACGGACCACTCCCCGACCTCGGCACCTGGCGCTAGGAGATTCGCAGATGACCTACCACGGACACGTCACCGTCGGCGGGACGCCGGCCGTCCGCGAGCTGCCGGAGCTCGTCATCACCAAGGTGGCGGTCGGCCCGATGGACAACAACGCCTATCTCCTCCGCTGCCGGCGTACCGACGAGCAGGTGCTCATCGACGCAGCGAACGACCCGGACACCCTGCTGGAGGTCATCGGCGACGGCGGCCTGCAGCGGGTCGTGACCACCCATCAGCACGCCGATCACTGGCAGGCGCTGCCGATGGTGGTCGACGCGACCGGCGCCTCGACGGTGGCCGGAGCCGCCGACGCCGACGAGTTGCCGGTCGACGTCACCGAGCGGGTGGTCGACGGCGACCGGATCCCGGTCGGCACCTGCGAGCTCGAGGTCGTGCACCTGGTCGGGCACACCCCGGGATCGATCGCACTGCTCTACGACGACCCCGAGGGCGCGCCGCACGTCTTCACCGGCGACAGCCTGTTCCCTGGCGGGGTCGGCAACACCCACGGCTCGGCCGACGACTTCGCCTCGCTGTTCGGCGACGTCAGCAGCAAGCTGTTCGACCGGCTGCCCGACGAGACCTGGGTCTACCCCGGCCACGGCGACGACACCACGCTGGGCGCCGAGCGGCCGCACCTCCCGGAGTGGCAGGCCCGCGGCTGGTAGACACAGGGACGGGACCTTCGGCCCTATCCGCTGGGACAAAGGTCCCGGCACACTTCTCCGCCATGGCTCCTGGCGACCTGCTGCGTTCCCGGCCCGGCAAGGTGTGGGCGGAATGGCATCGGAACAAGACCCCCGACGATCGGTTCCGGACACTGCTCGGCCAGGTGCGTGACGACGCCGCGGCGGTCTGCCAGCAGCCGGTGACCGACGACTACTTCCTCGAGCCGGTACGTCGGCAGCGGCTCGACGAGCTCGCGGACTGGTCGCACCGGCTCGCCGACCGACGGCTGCGCCGCCTGGTGACCGAGGTCGTCGAGAGCGCCGACGAGTGCTGGGCGAAGACGAAGTCGCCGGAGATCAGCACGGCCGACCCGCGCTGGTCGGCCTGGCAGTTCACCGCCGCCCGGGACTGGCTGAGCGCGAGCAAGGCCGCCCTGGACCGGCTGGCCGTACTCGAGCAGCGCCGCGATCGGGCCGAGTCGCTCGCCACCACCGCAGCGCCGTAGTCACAGACGCGCGGCGCCTAGGATGGCTCGGTGTCCACGTCGCTCGACGACGCCGTCGAGGCGCTCGCTCGCCGGCACCAGGCGGTCATCTCGGTCTGGCTGGGCGGCGTCGACGGCCGCCGCTGGTTCGGCCGCGAGGTCGACCGGGTGCATCCCGCCGCCAGCACGATGAAGCTGCCGCTCGTGATCGCGCTCTTCCGCGCGGCCGACGTCGGTGCACTGGACCTGGCCGACGAGGTTCTCGTACGCACGACACTCGACTCGGCCGTGCCGGGCCAGACGTACGACGTTACCCAGGACTACGACAACGACGACCAGCCGTGGGAGCGGGTCGGCGAGGGCGTTGAACTGGGTTGGCTCGCCGAGCGGGCCATCGTCCGTTCCAGCAACCTGGCGACCAACCTGCTCTTCGACCGGCTCGGCTTCGACGCGGTCAACGCGGTCTACGCCGATGTCGGTGCCAAGGCGGCCCGCATCGAGCGTGGGATCCAGGACGAGTCGGCGAGCGCTGCCGGACTGACCAACCAGGTGACGGCCGCCGACCTGGCCGCGGTCCTCGGTGCCCTGGCCCGGCGCGAGATCGCGACGCCGGACAGCTGTCAGCGGATCGAGGATCTCCTCTCGCTCTGCGAGCACAATGCGGCAGCAGCCGCCGGCCTCCCGGACGGGACGTACTTCGCCCACAAGACGGGCTGGTTCGAAGGCGTCGCCCACGACGTCGGCATCGTCCGGCCAGCCGGCGAGCCGCCCCGCGTGCTGGCGATCCTGACCGGGGCCGAGCTCGACGAGGCGGCCGCCGACCGCCTGGTTGCCGACACCGCCGCCCTGTGC
>DATFRX010000395.1:0-6821 GCA_035262905.1 Nocardioidaceae bacterium | reverse complement strand
GTGGTAGCAGTGCGGGCCAGTGACCGCAGCGCCACCTGCCGACGGGTTCCGGGCTGCTCCGCCAGCGTCAGACAGGTGTCCGCGATCATCGCGAGCAGCTCGTCACGGTTGGCATCGGACGACCAGCGCTCGGCGGCCATCACCGCCAGGCCGAGGAACGGCTCGATGACCGTGTCGGCAGTCTCGGTCGCGAGCACGCCGGTGACGCATCGGACCAGGTCGGAAGTCGAGACGTCGCCGGTCGCGAGCAGGTTCCACGCAGTCGCGACCGCCACGGCCCGGCCGGTCGAGGTCGGCAGCTCGCCGGCTGACTCGAGCAGCCGGGTCAGCGACTCGGCATCCGGTCGTACGTTGGCGAATGTCAGGTCCTCGTCGTTGACCAGCAGCAGGTGCGACGGCCCGGCCGGCGGCACTTCGGTGACAGCGCCGGAGGTCTCGAGGCTGATCGAGTCGCGCAGGACCAGTCCGTCGTCGCCGCGGTCGTACGCCCCGATCTGCAGCCGGTGCGGGCGCGGCTCATGACCGTCCGGACCGGCGGCCCGAAGGACCAGGCCGCCGCCGTCGGTCGGCTCGAGCGCGAGCGAGTCGGTGCCGGCCGTGTCGAGCCATCCGGTCGTCCACGCGTCCAGATCGCGGCCCGAGGCCATGGCGAGCTCGCTCATCAGATCGGCCAGGGTGGCGTTGTCGTACGCGTGCTTGGCGAAGTACGACCGCAGGCCGGCCACGAAGGCGTCCTCACCGACGTAGGCGACGAGCTGCTTGAGCACACTGGCGCCCTTGGCATACGTGATCGCGTCGAAGCCCGCGGTGGCCTCGGCGACGTCGCGGGCCGGCTGGCGGATCGCGTGCGTGGTGGGAGCCCGGTCGGCCCGGTAGCCCTCCAGCTTCAGGCTGGCCAGGAACGACGCCCAGGCGTCGCCGAACTCGGTCGCCGACGTCACGGCCCAGAAGCACGCCCACTCGGCGAAGGCCTCATTGAGCCAGAGGTCGTCCCACCAGCGCATCGTGACCAGGTCGCCGAACCACATGTGCGCCATCTCGTGCAGGAGGACGGCCGCCCGCATCTGCCGCTCGGCCGGCGACGGCTCGGTGCGATAGACGAAGACGTCGGACCAGGTGACGCAGCCCCAGTTCTCCATCGCACCACCCAGGTCGGGCACGAAGACCTGGTCGTAGCGACGCTGCGGGAACGGCATGTCGAATCGCTCGCCGAAGAAGGCCAGACCGGCGGCGGTCAGCCCGAACAGCTCCTCGGCGTCCCGGTCGAGGAACGTCGCGAGCGACTGCCTGGCATAGAGCCCGAGGTCGTAGCCGTCACGCTCGGAGCGGACCTCGTGGAACGGCCCGGCATTGATGACAGGCACGTACGTCGACAGCGCCGGTGTGTCGGGAAAGGTCCAGCGTCGTACGCCGTCGCCGTCCTCGATAGCGCTCGGGTCGCCGCTGCTGCTGACCACCGTCCAGGTCGCCGGCGCAGCCGCGGTGAACGCGACCGGCGCCTTCAGATCGGGCTGGTCGAAGCAGGCCCAGACTCGGCGAGCGTCGTCCGGCTCGAACGACGTCCACACGTAGACCTCGCCGTCGGACGGGTCGACGGACCGATGGACGCCGGTGCCCTGGTCGGTGGACCGCTGCACCGACTCGATCACGAGGACGTTGTCGGCAGCCAGGCCGTCGAGCCGGATCCGATCGCCGGTCACCGCGTCGGCCGCGAGCGGCTGCCCGTTCAGGCTCGCCGACACGACCTCGGCGGCACAGTCGACGAAGGTCGAGGCGCCCTCCGTACGACAGCGGAACCGCATCGTCGAGGTCGCGCGGAACGCGTCGCCCTCAAGCAGTCCGGTGAAGTCCACGTCGATGTCATAGCGGTCGACCGTCAACAGATCGGCACGCTCTTGCGCCTCATCGCGGGTGAGGCTGCTCAGGGTCATCTCCGTCATGTCGCGTCCCGGCGCAGCGCTGCGGAAGGCACTGCTCGGTTCTCCCTCCAGTCGTCGCAATCCTGCCTCATCCCGGTCCACCGGACGCCTCGGCATATCGGGCTACGCTGGCCAGGTGACCCGCACCGCCGACAGCACGACGTTCCGGCGCCTCGGACTCGGCGTCGAGACCGTCGACTACCACCGCGCCTGGGACCTCCAACGCGAGCTCCACGCCGCGCGGCTGGCCGACACCGAATCCGACATCGTCCTCCTGCTCGAGCATCCGCCGGTCTACACCGCCGGCAAACGTACCGAGCCGCACGAGCGCCCGGTCGACGGCGCCCCGGTGATCGACGTCGACCGCGGCGGCAAGATCACCTTCCACGGCCCGGGACAGCTGGTCGGCTACCCGATCGTGGCGCTGCCAGACCAGGTGTACGTCGTCGACTACGTGCGACGGCTCGAGGAGGCGCTGATCCGCGCCTGCGGTGACTTCGGCGTCGCGACCGGCCGGGTCAAGGGCCGCTCCGGCGTCTGGATCGCGGCCGACGACCGCGGGCCGGAGCGGAAGGTCGCCGCCCTCGGCATCCGGGTGTCCGGCGGCGTCACGATGCACGGCTTCGCACTCAACTGCGACCCGGACCTGACCTGGTTCGACGCGATCGTGCCCTGCGGAATCGCCGACGCCGACGTCACCTCCCTGGCCAAGGAGCTCGGCCGGCCCGTCAGCGTGGAGGAGGCCGCCGACCTGGTCGAGCCGCACCTGCGCGAGCTGCTGAGCTGGCGCGACTACGACCGATCCCCCGACCTCGCGGCTCCGGCCGAGACCACTGGCGTGCGCTACGGCCTCGCGCCGCTGCCCACGTAGGGTGGAATCGTGACGATCGCACCGGAAGGACGCAAGCTGCTGCGCCTAGAAGTACGCAACGCGCAGACGCCCATCGAGAAGAAGCCCGAGTGGATCAAGACCCGGGCGTCGATGGGACCGGAGTATCGCGAGCTCCAGGCCCTGGTGAAGAGCGAGGGCCTGCACACGGTCTGCCAGGAGGCCGGCTGTCCCAACATCTTCGAGTGCTGGGAGGACCGCGAGGCCACCTTCCTCATCGGCGGCGACCAGTGCACCCGGCGCTGCGACTTCTGCCAGATCGACACCGGCAAGCCGGACCCGCTGGACCGCGATGAGCCGCGCCGGGTCGCCGAGTCCGTACGCACGATGGGCCTGCGCTATGCGACCGTGACCGGCGTCTGCCGCGACGACCTGCCCGACGAGGGCGCCTGGCTCTACGCCGAGACGATCCGGCAGATCCACGCGCTCAACCCGGACACCGGTGTCGAGATGCTGGCCCCGGACTTCTCCGGCAAGGCCGAACTGCTCGGGCAGATCTTCGACGCCGAGCCGGAGGTGTTCGCCCACAACGTCGAGACGGTGCCCCGCATCTTCCGGCGGATCCGGCCCGCATTCCGCTACGAGCGGTCGCTCGAGGTGATCACGATGGCCCGCAAGCGCGGCCTGGTCACCAAGTCGAATCTGATCCTCGGCATGGGCGAGACCCGCGAGGAGGTCTCCGAGGCGATGGCCGACCTGCACGCCGCCGGCTGCGACCTGCTGACCATCACGCAGTACCTGCGCCCGTCGGTCCGCCACCACCCGATCGAGCGGTGGGTCCGGCCCGAGGAGTTCGTGGAGCTGCGCGACGAGGCGATGGAGATCGGCTTCGCCGGTGTCATGTCCGGGCCGCTGGTGCGCTCGTCCTACCGGGCCGGCCGGCTCTACCGCCAGGCGCTGGAGCATCGGGACCGGCTGGACGCATCGGCGGGCCGTACCGCGTAGGCTAGGTCGAGCACCCTCCAATCGCGATACGACAAGGTTCGGCCATGTCCACGACGCCCGAGCAGCCCCGCAAGGGACGACTGCGCCAGATCGCCCAGGCCTACCGGATCACCAGGCAGCACGAGCGGTTCCTCGGCCTGCGGCTGTTGTTCTGGTTCCTGCTGGTCGGCGGCGTGATCGGCGCGCTCGGCTGGACCCTGTTCCACCCGATCTTCGGCAGCATCATGGGCGTGCTGACCGGCCTGCTGGCCGCGCTCGTCGTGTTCGGGCGCCGAGCCGAGAAGGCCTCGTATGCCCAGGTCGAGGGTCAGGTCGGGGCCGCCGCCGGCGCACTCCAGATGCTCAAGCGCGGCTGGTCGGTCCAGCCCGCCATCGCCCTCACCAAGAGTCAGGACGTCGTGCACCGCGTCGTCGGACGCCCGGGCATCATCCTGGTCGGCGAGGGCAATCCCAATCGGGTCCGCAACCTGCTGACCGTCGAGCGCAAGAAGCACGCTCGGGTGGCGCCGGAGACCCCGATCCACGAGATCGTCGTCGGCAACGATCCCGATCAGGTCCCGCTGCCCAAGCTGGTCAAGCACATCCGCAACATGCGCCGCACGATCCGGCCGGCCGACATGACCGAGGTCCTGCAGCGACTCAAGGCGCTGGACGCGATGCGTCCGCAGGCGCCGATTCCACGGGGTCCGGTGCCCACGAGCATGAAGGGCGCGCGCAAGATGATGCAGGGGCGAGGCATCAAACAACAGCGCTGATCGAGGAGATCTAGGATCTCGTGACCCAGACCCCGCCCGACGATGATGCTCCCGGGTGGTACTCCGACCCGTGGGGCAAACACGAGTACCGCTATTGGGACGGCTACCAGTGGACCCACCACGTCGCCTCCCACGGACGCCAGAGCGAGGACGAGCCACCCGCTGAGCCGGTGAGCGTTCCGACCGTCAAGCGCAGCACCGAGAAGGTGCAGCGTGACGTCGCGAAGGCCGGTGGAGTCACGGCCGACGAGGCCGACGGCTCCGGGCACATCCTGGACGAGCCGGTCCTGGTCGTGAACCAGAAGGCCAAGCTGATCGAGGTCCACAACGAGTTCGCGATCTACGACCAGTACGGCAGGCAACTCGGTGCCGTACGCCAGGTCGGTCAGAACACGGCCAAGAAGGTGATCCGGCTCGCCACCTCGTTCGACCAGTACATGACCCACAAGCTCCAGGTCGTCGACATGACGGGCACCGTGCTCCTGGCGCTGACCCGGCCGGCGAAGCTCATGAAGTCACGGGTGGTCGTCGAGGACGGCGCCGGCCGGCCGATCGGCGAGGTCGTCCAGCAGAACGTCTTCGGCAAGATCAAGTTCGAGATGGTCACCGGTGGAATGCCTCAGGGGTCGATCAATGCCGAGAACTGGCGGGCCTGGAACTTCAACATCACAGACGCCCAGGGCAACGAGGTCGCCCGTGTGACCAAGACGTGGGAGGGCGTCGCGAAGACGATGTTCACGACCGCCGACAACTACGTCATCCAGATCCATCGCAAGCTCCCCGAGCCGCTGCGCAGTCTGGTCGTCGCCTCGGCACTGTGCATCGACACGGCCCTGAAGCAGGACAAGCGCGGCCTCAGCTGACGGTCGCGCCTCGACGGGAGTCTTGGAGTTGTGGCTGTCATCGAGACCACAACCGCATGTCTCGCGTCGGCGCGTCGGCTAGGCGCGTATGCGAGTGGCGCGCGGTGTCTCGGATCGCCCCGACTCGACCGCCGAGTGGCGCAGGATGTCTCGCTTTGGCCGGCTTAGCGGGACATCCTGCGCCAGTCGCGGGGCCAGGTGGGACATCGTGGGCCAGTGGACGAGCGCCCGCCAGACACGCGTTTCGGGCCCAGAGCGCGGGCCCAGGCCGAGGTGGCCAGCGACAGCGACCCGACGCCGGCCGCGTCGACGGGAGTCTTGGAGTCGTGGCTGTCATCGCGACCACAACTGCATGTCTTGCGTGGACACGTCGACTAGGTGCGTACGACGACGGTGCCGGCCGCCAGGTCGTGCAGTCCGCGCCGGTCGGGGTTGTTGACCAGGGCCGGGATCGCGAGGCACAGCAGCACGGACCGCAGTAGTGCCCGCGGGATGCCGACCGGCCGCCGCCCGTCGATCCGGATCAGCGCGAGCGACAGGATGCGGCGGCCGATCGAGTAGCCGAGCAGCCCGTCAAGCAGCGTCAGGTAGACCGCGAGTGTCACCAGCGGGGCCCACAGGCCGGCTCCCTCGCCGGTCCAGACCTCGCCGCCGACGAAGATCGAAGCGAGTGCGAGGGCGACGAACCAGTCGATGAACAGGGCGACCAGGCGCCGTCCGTACCCGGCGACCGAGCCCGGACCGGCCTCGGGCAGCCCGAGCCGCTGACCGGGATAGTCGTCGGCGTCGGTCTCAGGCACCCGCTGACCCTATCGATCGGCGATCGAGACCATGGCGTCCGGCCGCGAGGCTACGTAACATGCCCGAAACAGCGAGGTCACTGCGCAGAAATGGCGCCCGCCTAGGTTCGCGATAGCGACAGCGTGCCGTGTGGTTCGACACCTGGAGGATGGATGTTCGGTAACGCCGACGAACTGCTCAAGTACATCGAGGACGAGGGCGTCGAGTTCGTCGACGTTCGCTTCTGCGACCTGCCGGGCATCATGCAGCACTTCACCGTGCCGGTGTCCAACTTCAGTGGCGACGTCTTCACCGACGGCCTGATGTTCGACGGCTCGTCGATCCGCGGCTTCCAGCAGATCCACGAATCGGACATGCTGCTGTTGCCCGACCCCACGTCGGCGATGATCGACCCGTTCCGGCAGCACAAGACGCTGGTCATCAACTTCTTCGTCCACGATCCGCTCACCGGCGAGGGCTACAGCCGCGATCCGCGCAACATCGCCCGCAAGGCCGAGGCGTACCTCAAGTCGACGGGCATCGGTGACGTGGTGTTCTTCGGCCCCGAGCCCGAGTTCTTCATCTTCGACGACATCCGCTACGAGCAGAACCAGCACACCGGATATTACCGGCTCGACTCCGTCGAAGGGCAGTGGAACACCGGACGTGA
>DATFRX010000394.1:0-4036 GCA_035262905.1 Nocardioidaceae bacterium | reverse complement strand
CGGGCAGCCGCGGATCGCTAGCCCCTACTGCCCGGATGCTCACCGAGCGATTGAGGATCTGGTCGAAGGCACGCCAGGTCGTTGAACCGGCCGCCTCTCCCACGAGGTCGTCGATTCGGTAGCGACCGGCCAGGATCGAACCGGGTTGGATGGCAAGTCCTTCCACGTCGATGCGACGCCTCCGTGTGGTGGTACGTGTGTGGTCCCATGCTAAGTGGTACGGGGTGCCGGCTCTGCATCGTCACGCGCGTCGGCGAACCACTCCGAGCAGACTCCGGATCTCGCGCAGTCCGACGAGCCGGGCCATGACGATGTAACCGAGTGCTCCGGCGGCACCTGCCACGGCCGCGACCACGGTCGCACTGCCTGCGGTGTCGCCGCTGATCCCGAGCTGATCCAGCCCCCAGACCGCGCCGAGCATGACCAGCGCGCTACCGCCGACCGCGACTGCGAGCCGCAGCACGAACCGGATCATCGTTGCGTCGAAGATCGGCCCGACCCGACGCGACAGCGCGGTGGCCGAGGCGACCACGCCGACCAGATAGGCGAGGCCGTACGCCAGCGCCAGCAGCGCCGCGATCCAGGCCACCGGCGCCGCGATCGTGAACGCGACGGCGGCCAGGATGTTCGTCACGGCCAGCAGCATCTGGACCATGAACGGCGTCCGGGTGTCCTCGTCGGCGTAAAAGCCGCGCAGCATGCAGTAGTGGACCGTGAAGAACACCAGGCCGGGGGCGAAGGCGGCGATCGTCCGCCCGATCACCTGGGTGTCACCGACCAGCGCGCCGTGCGAGAACAGCATGGTCGCGATCGGCTGTCCCAGGCAGGCCAGCGCGACCGCGAGCGGCACGATCACCAGCAGCGTGAGTCGCAGCGTCGAGGCCAGCTCGTCGCGCATCTCCTCCCGCGCGCCGTCGGCCGCGAGGCGAGACAGCAGCGGCATCGTGGCGGTGACCAGCGAGACCGTGATGATGGCGTGCGGCACCTGGGTGATCAGGAAGGCGTTCTGATACACCGTGGCGCCGGCCGGGTTCTCGTGACCGCTCTCCGCCGCCTGGGTGGTGGCGCTGACCGCGAGTCGACTGACCACGAAGTACGCGATCTGGTTGACCAGGACGAAGGCCAGCGTCCAGACGCCGAGCCGCAGCGTGTGTCCGAGGCCGACTCCGCGCAGGTCGAACCGCAATCGGAGCTTGAGTCCCGCCGCCCGCAGGTACGGGATGAGCACCAGCGCCTGGAGCACGATGCCGATCGTCGAGCCGAGCCCGAGCAGCACCTCCTGTGAGGTGGTGAACCCGTCGGAGGCGTTCGACGTGCCGTAGGTCGCCATGTAGACCCCGAGCACGGCACACGCGATCACGTTGTTGACGATCGGCGCCCACATCATCGGGCCGAACCGCTCGCGGGCGTTCAGCATCTGGCCGAGCAGGACGTAGATGCCGTAGAAGAACACCTGCGGCATACACCAGCGCATCAGGTTGTAGGCCGACTCCCGTTGCGCGGCGAGCTCGGGACCGAACAGGGCGGTGGGGAAGGCCAGCCGGGCGATCAGCGGCACCAGGATGAGCAGCACCGCGGTCGCGCCGGCGAGGACGACGACGCCGAGGGTCAGGACCCGCTGGGCGTACGCATCGCCGCCGTCCGGGTCGTTCTTCATCGTGCGAACGAGCTGCGGCACCAGCACCACGTTGAAGACGCCGCCGGCGACCAGGATGTAGAGCGAGTTCGGGATCGTGTTCGCCTGGGTGAACAGGTCGGCGTCGAGCGACTTGCCAATCGCGGCGACGATGAGTACCGCCCGCAGGAAGCCGGTGACCCGGGAGATGATCGTCCCGGTGGCCATCAAGGCGCTGGCCGAGAGCAACCCGGACTTGGTCCCCGTGGCGCGGTGCCGGCTCATCCGGTGTCGCCGGCGGTCGGCTCGGCGGCCCCTGACTGCTGCTCGTTCTTGGACTTGGCCGACTTGCGAACCCGGCGACCGACCGCGAGCACGATGATCGCGCCGGCGGCCCCGAGGGCGATCCAGATGACCGTCCCGACGACACTGCTCCGCATCTTGAAGGTCACCGGCTCCCCGAAGGGCCGGCCCCTTGGTGTCGTGAGGCGAGCCTTGACCTCGGTGACGCCGACGTCCTGGGCATGGACCTGCACGTTGACCGTCGTGCTCTGCTGTGGCTCGACCTCGATCGGCTCGTCCTGCTGGATCCTGATCCCGTCTCCGGCGTGCAGCTGGATGCCGACCTTGATCGGCCAGGTGAGGTTGTTGGTGATGGTCAGCGGGAACCGGCCGCTGCTGCTCGAGAGTGTGACGAAGTCGGGCGCCTCGATGTGGATCCGACCGATCTGGCTGTCCAGCTGGGCGATGGTCTCCTCGGCGATCGCCTGCGAGATCTCAGGCGACGCCCGCCACTGCTCGGACACCGTCAGCGAGGCGGCCTGGTCGTAGTAGTTCAGGACGCGGGGGTCGTTGTTGGTGATCGCGTACATGATGACCCCGCGGCCGCGAATCCGGTCGGCGGACTGGGCCAGCGTGTCCGGCAACGGCGGATCCACCGCATTGCTCGGGTGAGCGACGCGCAGGTGCTTGGCGTCCGGGAGTGGGCCGGCGTCTCGCTCGGTGTCGAGGCTGGTCGGCTGGACCCACGGGGCGTTGAAGGCGGCGAAGAAGTTCGACTCGGGAGCATCGGCACCCGGATCCCAGTTGTCGTTCGCGAGAACGGCGATGCTCGGGGCAATCCGCTGGCCGTCGGCCTCGGCCTGGAGCGACAGCAGGGCGGACTCGGCGAGGATCCGCTGCCGGATCTGGATCGCCGTGTCAGTGGGGCCGGGGGCAGGCGCCCCGTCGAGCAGGTCGTCGTGGGTGACGACGACCCGGGCCCGGCTGCCGTGCGAATGTACGGTGCCGACTGGACCGTCCGAGGGCTGCCAGCCGCGTATCTGGTCGCTGTTGACGAAGATCGCCACCTTCGGGCCGATCCTCTGGAGTGCCTCGACGTCGAGGGCGCCGGTGGGGACATAGACCCGCTGGGAGTGGGGCAGGTCCAGGCTCCCCAAGGTGCTGCCGGTAGCCCGGGTCAGAGTGCGGAACATCCGGGTTCCGTCGTAGTCGCCGTTCAGCGTCGTGAGGTCGGGACCGCCGAAGCCCTCGGTCCACAGCGTGTATTGCCTCGCAAGGCGCTGGAACGCGTCCAGGAACTCCTGCGCATTCCGTTGCTCGTCGGTCAGCCGCGCGGGATCCCCCGTCTCGGTGTCGCTGGTCCCGGTCGGCGACTCCGACGGTGGCCTCGGCGAGCCTGGTCGCTCGGTGTTGTCCTCGGCGATCCGCTGCAGCGCGTCGAGGAGGGCCGGATCGACCAGGATCGAGATCGGCGTCGGACCCGCCGTTCGTGCCAGCTCGAGCATCCGTTGCAGTCGGCCGCCGGGGGCGACGTCGCTGATCAGCTCGTCACGATTCATGTAGTCGCCGTCCGCTCGACGTACGACATCGGCCCGGAACGGAAAGATCGTCGAGACGCCGACCGACGGCGAGTGGCGCGGCATCAAGGGGATGAAGCTGCGCGCCCGGCCGGCCGTTTCCCGCATGCCGGACGGCTTGGCGCCGCGCGCCTGGACTCCCAATGTGTAGACGCCGTACTGGTCGGGTGGGATGTTGAGCCGGGCGAACGGGACGTTGAGCGTATAAGGGACGGCGTCGCCCGGCCCGATCCTGCCGAGCTCGACGAACAGGCCGTCGCGGGTGATCCGATTTCCGGAGTACGCGTCGGGCTCGCTATTCGCCTCCCGGGCGAGCTGTCGGGTGGACGTCGCCGGCTCGAGGGGCGCGAGTAGATAGACCTGGACGTCTCCCCAGGCCACCCGATCGAGGTTGGTGATCATCCCGGAGACCTGGACGGACTTGCCCGGCTGGAGGTATGCCGGCGTGATCTTGTCCATCGTCACCGCGAGCCCCTTCTCCGGCTCGTCGGAGTGCCGCGGACCGGCCGCCGCGATCGCGTCGGCCGACGGCGCGGAGGGGAGGGCCAGCGGCACGAACATG
>DATFRX010000393.1:0-4897 GCA_035262905.1 Nocardioidaceae bacterium | reverse complement strand
ACCCCGACGACCGGGACCTCGCCGACCTCGTCGACACCCTGCGGACGACGAGTACGCGCTTCGCCGAGCTCTGGCAGCCGGCCACGATCGAGCCGCGGGCCAGCGCGCGGAAGACCATCGACCACCCGGCGGTCGGCCCGGTCGACCTGGACTGCGACGTCCTCACGGTCCCGGAGAACGACCTGCGCGTGGTCGTCTACAGCGCCGAGCCCGGCACCGCGGGTGCCGAGAAGCTCGAGCTGATCCGGGTCACCGGCCTGCAGGACTTCTCGTCGACCCGCTAGCCGGCACCGCGTCGGGAGTCAGTCGGACAGGCGAATCCGGACCCGGCGGAAGCCCTTGCCCTTGTTCTCGACCTTGGCGACCTCGACCCGGCCGATCTGACGGGTCGACGCGACGTGCGTACCCGCGTCGGCCTGGGTGTCGAGCCCGACGATGTCGACGATGCGTACGACCTCGACCTCCGGCGGCACCAGGTTGGTCGCGGTCCGGATGATGTCGGGGATCTCGAACGCCTCGTCGCGCTTCATCATCGACACCTGGATCGCGCGGTCGGCGCCCACCTCGGCGTTGACCGCCTCCTCGACCCGGGCCTTGAAGCCCTCCGGGACCGTCGGCAGGTTGAAGTCCATCCGAGCGACGCCGGGCTCCATGTTGCCGCCGGTGACGAGGCAGCCGTAGTCGCGGAACACCACGCCCGCGAGCACGTGCAGACCCGAGTGCGTGCGCATCAGCATCGAGCGCCGGTCGTCCTCGACCGCACCGCGTACGGCCGTGCCGACCGACGGCAGCGGGTCGTCCTCGTGCGGGATCAGGTAGAGCTCGTCGCCCTTGCGTACGCCGACGATCCGGGTCTGGACGCCGCCCCACAGGAGTACGCCGTGGTCGGGCGGTTGGCCGCCACCGCCGGGGTAGAACGCCGACCGGTCGAGCACGATCCCCTGTTCCGGATCGATGCCGAGGACGGTGGCATCCCACTCGCGCAGGGTCTGGTCGGCCATCTCGAGCCGATGGGTACGGCCGTGCAGGTCAGGCTCCATGGCCTCAGCGTACGAGGGTCGCGCCTCGGCCGGGTCAGTGCTCGCCGAGCATGCCCGCGACCAGGAAGGCCAGCTCCAGCGCCTGCTCCCGGTTGAGTCGCGGATCGCAGACCGACTCGTAGCGGCTCACCAGGTCGTCGGGTGACAGCTGCGCACCGCCACCGACGCACTCGGTCACGTCGTCGCCGGTGAGCTCGATGTGCAGCCCGCCGGGCCAGGTGCCGAGCGCGCGATGCACCTCGAAGAAGCCGCGTGCCTCGTCGATCACGTCGTCGAAGTTGCGGGTCTTGTAGCCGTTGGCCTCGTAGGTGTTGCCATGCATCGGGTCGCTGACCCAGGCGACCTGGATCCCAGCCGCAGTCACCTTCTCGACCAGCTCCGGCAGCACGTCGCGGACCTTGCCGGCGCCGAGTCGGGTGATGAAGGTCAGGCGGCCGGGCTCGCGATCCGGGTCGAGCCGCTCGGCGAGTGCGATCGCGTCGTCCGGCGTCGTCGTGGGGCCGAGCTTGACCCCGATCGGGTTGCGCACCCGCGACAGCAGCTCGACATGCGCGCCGTCGATCTGCCGGGTGCGTTCGCCGATCCAGATGAAGTGCCCGGAGACGTCGTACGGCGTTCCGGTGCGCGAGTCGATCCGGGTCAGCGCGTGCTCGTACTCGAGGATCAGCCCCTCGTGCGAGGCGAAGAAGTCGACCGTGTGGAACTCCTCCGGCGTGACGCCACACGCGTCCATGAAGGCCAGCGCCCGGTCGATCTCGGCGGCGACCGTCTCGTAGCGCTTGCCGACCGGGCTGGTCCGCACGAAGTCGGTGTTCCAGGCGTGCACCTGGCGCAGGTCGGCGTAGCCGCCGGTGACGAAGGCGCGGGTGAGGTTGAGGGTCGCGGCCGAGGCGTTGTAGACGTCGAGCAGCCGCTTCGGGTCATGCACCCGCGCGTCGGCGGTGAAGTCGTAGCCGTTGACGGCGTCGCCACGGTAGGCCGGCAGCGTCACGCCGTCGCGGGTCTCCATGTCGGACGACCGCGGCTTGGCGTACTGCCCGGCGAGCCGGCCGACCTTGACGATCGGGACGCTAGCCGCGTAGGTCAGCACGACGGCCATCGACAGCAGCACCTGGAGCTTGTTGCGCACGTTGTCGGCGCTGACACCGGCGAACGTCTCGGCGCAGTCGCCGCCCTGCAGCAGGAACGCCTCGCCGCGAGCGACCCGGCCCAGCCGGTCGCGCAGCACGTCGCACTCCCCCGCGAACACCAGCGGCGGCTGTCGGCGAAGCCGCTCGACGACGGCGTCCCGCTCGGTGAGGTCGGGCCAGTCCGGCTGCTGGGCGGGTTGCAGCGCGCGCAGGTCGGACAGGTCCGGGATCGAAGTCACCCGACCAGAGTACGGGGGCGGCCGCCGCCCACTCCGGACGCGTCCATCCCTCGTACGTCAGCCGAACAGGACGTCGGCCTCGGCGTAGAGCTCGGGAGTGACGAGCTTGACCTGGCCGGTGCCCTCGATCAGCGGGACCCGGACGATCTCGGTGCCGCGCAGCGCCATCATCTTGCCGAAGTCGCCGTCGTGGACAGCGGTCACGGCGTGCAGCCCGAACCGGGTCGCGAGCCAGCGGTCGAATGCGGTCGGCGTGCCGCCGCGCTGGATGTGTCCGAGGACGACCGCCCGTGCCTCCTTGCCGGTCCTGGCCTCGATCTCCTTGGCCAGCCGGTCGCCGACGCCGCCGAGTCGCTCGTGGCCGAACTGGTCGACGTCACCCTCGACGAGCGACGTCGAACCGTCCTTCGGCGACGCGCCCTCGGAGACCACGATGATCGGCGCATAGCGGGTTGCGAACCGGCTCTCGACCTGGGCGCAGACCTTCTCGATGTCGAACGGCTGCTCCGGGATCAGGATGATGTTGGCGCCGCCCGCGAGTCCGCTGTGCAGCGCGATCCAGCCGGCGTTGCGGCCCATCACCTCGACGACGAGGACGCGGTGATGCGACTCGGCGGTGGTGTGCAGCCGGTCGATCGCCTCCATCGCCACGTTGACCGCGGTGTCGAAGCCGAACGTGAAGTCGGTGCCGGACAGGTCGTTGTCGATCGTCTTCGGCACCCCGACGACCGCGACGCCGAGGTCGGCCAGCTTGGTCGCGACACCGAGCGTGTCCTCGCCGCCGATCGCGATCAGCGCGTCGAGTCCGTTGGCGGCCAGGTTGTCCTTGATCCGCTCGACGCCGTCCTCGATCGCGAACGGGTTGGTCCGCGACGATCCGAGGATCGTGCCGCCACGCGGGAGGATCCCTCGTACCTCGGGGATTCCGAGCTTGAGCGTGTCGTTGTGCAGCGGCCCACGCCAGCCGTCACGAAACCCGACGAACTCCATCTCGTACGCCGACACGCCTTTGCGTACGACAGCCCGGATCACCGCATTCAGACCGGGGCAGTCGCCGCCGCCGGTCAGCACACCTACGCGCACCAGAGTCTCCTTCGCCCTGCGGATCTGCGATTCCGACTGACATCACGGCGTTCGCCTTTGAACGGCTCAAGCCAAGCACGTCTGTGATCGGACCCGTTAGCGACCTCCACACCGTGGACACCGACATCTACCGATCGGGCGCGGGGCTCTGACCTGGGTTCGTTGCGGCCATCTCGGAGCCCGTGTATAAGTCATGCCTTGCCGATTCGGGCGGCTCTTGCACGAAGCGAACGAAGTTGAAGAGATCGACCGCTCTCGAGGGACCGCCATGACTCAGCCGCCCCGACGGTGGCACGTTGCCCGACGCCTCGTCCTCCCGCTGGTGCTCGTCGTCGCCGGCGGTCTGCTCACGTCGACCGCGACCCAGTCGGTCGTGCGTTCCCCGGACGCCACCGCCACCGCCGCGCCGGGTCAGCCGAACGTCGTCGTGATCATGGCCGACGACATGCGCGACGACGACCTGCGCTGGATGCCCAAGACCCGGCGGCTGCTCGCCGGGCAGGGTGCCCGATTCAGCAACTCGTTCGCGCCGTACCCGCTGTGCTGTCCGGCCCGGGCGTCCTTCCTGACCGGGCAGTACACCCACAACCACGGCGTGTGGAGCCACCGGCCGCCGTACGGGTTCCCGGCGCTCGACGACTCCAGCACGCTGCCGGTCTGGCTCCAGGACGCCGGCTACAACACCCTCTTCCTCGGCAAGTACCTCAACGGCTACGGCATCCAGCCGCTGCGCGACGGCAGCCCGTCGGGCATGTACGAGCCGCCGGGCTGGACCGACTGGCGCGGATCGACCGACGGCGGCGTGCCTGCCGGCGACCCAAGGGACGGCGGCACCTACCGCTACTTCGACATGACGCTCAACGTCAACGGCAGGCTCGAGCCGCACCCTGGCGAGTACTCGACGCGGATGCTCGGCGACCAGAGCGTCGACCTGATCCGGTCGTACGCCGGTTCGAGCGACCCGTTCTTCCTCTGGGCGTCGTACGTCGCGCCGCATCACGGCACGCCACGGGAAGCCGACGACCCGCGCACGGTCCGGCGCAACGACGGTCAGACCACCCAGATCGTGACGCCGGCCGTTCCCGACTCGGTCCGCGGCCGGTTCGACGGCGAGCTCGCGAGGCCCTTGGGCCTGCCGTCCGAGCGCGACGTCTCGGACAAGCCGTCGTTCATCCGATCGCTACCGCCGATCAACAAGGCGGAGCGCGCCGCGATGCTCGAGGCCGCCCGACAGCGCGCGGAGTCGCTGTCGGTGCTGGACGCCGAGGTGGCCAGGACCATCGAGGAGCTTCGCAAGACCGGCGAGCTCGGCAACACCATCGTCATGCTGACCTCGGACAACGGCTACTTCCAGGGCGAGCACCGGATGCGACAGGGCAAGACGCTGCCGTACGAGCCGTCGCTG
>DATFRX010000392.1:0-4531 GCA_035262905.1 Nocardioidaceae bacterium | reverse complement strand
GGCGGTCCTCGCGCTCGTGCTCTTTCTGGTCGTCGCGATCGCCGTGGCGTCGGTGGTCGAGGTCGCCGAGCGCCGCCGATTGCAGGCGAACCGGGCCCAGGTCGAGGCCGACACGCTCACGCTGCTCAACCACGCCCTGCTTCGCACCGAACGCGGTGTCGTGGCGGTGCTGGAGCTGCTGTGCGAGACGTTCGGCGCCACTTCCGCGGCGCTGCTGCGCAACGAGCGGGCCGGGCGCTGGACGACCATCGCCTCGGTCGGCGAGGACCCGGCGATCGACCCCGATCAAGCCGACACCGAGACCGAGGTGTCGGACGAGATCGTCCTCGTGCTCAACGGCCGGCTGCTATCGGCCCCGGAGCATCGGGTGCTGTCGGCATTCGCGACGCATCTCGCGGTCGTGCTGGAGCGTGAGGAGCTGGCCCGGAAGGCCGCGAGTGTTCAGCAGCTCGAGGAGGGCAACCGGATCCGGACCGCGCTGCTCGCGGCGGTGTCGCACGACCTGCGTACGCCGTTGGCCGGCATCAAGGCGGCCATCTCCAGCCTGCGGTCCGAGGACATGGACTGGACGCCGGAGGACGAAGCCGAACTGCTGGCCGCCGTCGAGGAGTCGGCCGACCGGCTGGACTCGATCGTCGCGAATCTGCTGGACCTCAGTCGGCTGCAGACCGGTGTGGTCGCGCCGACGACTCGCGACGTCGGCCTGGACGATGTGGTGGCGCGATGCGTCCAGACCGTGTCGGAGCCGTCGCGGGTCGAGCTGAGCTTCGCGCCGGAGCTGCCGGACGTACGTGTCGACCCCGGGCTGCTCGACCGCGTCGTCGCCAATCTGGTCGACAACGCGCTGCACCACGCGCCGCCGGGCACGCCGGTCCTGGTGAACGCCAGCAGTCTGGGCGACCGGGTGCAGCTGCGGATCGTCGATCGCGGACCCGGCGTGCCCGACGCCGACAAGGAACGCATCTTCGAGCCGTTCCAGCGACTGGGCGACGCGCCCGCGGGTGACGGAGTCGGGCTGGGCCTCGCGGTGGCGAAGGGACTCACCGAGGCGATGGGCGGCACCCTGACCGCCGAGGACACTCCCGGCGGCGGACTGACCATGATCGTCGAGCTGAAGGCGGCGCCGATCTACCGGGTCGAGGAAGTGCCCGCGTGAACGGGGCGGTGCGATGACCTCGGTCCTGGTCGTCGACGACGAGCCCGCGATCGTGCGTACGCTGTCGATCAACCTGCGGGCCAGGGACTACGACGTCTTCGTCGCCGGTGACGGGCGGACCGCCCTCGACGTGTGCCGCGAAGAGAAGCCGGACGTCGTCCTGCTCGACCTGGGCCTGCCGGATCTCAGCGGTGTCGACGTGCTGCGACAGCTTCGGGGCTGGAGCCAGGTGCCGGTGGTCGTCCTGTCCGCTCGGCACGGCTCGGACGACAAGGTGGAGGCGCTCGACGAGGGTGCCGACGACTACGTCACCAAGCCGTTCGGCATGGACGAGCTGCTGGCGCGACTGCGGGCCGCGGTGCGTCGCTCCGGCGGCACCGACGGCGACGAGATCGTCGAGACCGAGGCGTTCAAGCTCGATCTAGGCGCGAAGCAGGCTTGGCGCGAGGGCGAGGAGGTCCATCTGACGCCGACCGAGTGGAGTCTGCTCGAGGCGCTCGTACGCCGGCCCGGCCGGTTGGTGCCCCAGCGGCAGTTGCTGCGTGACGTCTGGGGTCCGGCGTACGGCTCGGAGACCCACTACCTGCGGGTGTACATGGCGCAGCTGCGCCGCAAGCTCGAGCCGGACCCGGCCCGGCCGCGCTACCTGATCACCGAGCCAGGGATGGGCTACCGCTTCGTCAGCTGACTCGGATCGGCGTCGCTGTCGATTCGGAGCAGGCTCGTTCGTCATGGGAGTGACAGAAGGCAAATCGAGGAGGACCCATGCAGTACATGCTGTTGCTGGTCGGCGACGAGGACGCCGAGCGGGAGCTGGCCGAGACGGAGCAGAAGCGGATCATCGAGGAGCACTTCGCCCTCGGTGACAAGCTGCGGCACGAGGGGGCGCATGTCTTCGGCGTGGCGTTGCAGCCGTCGTCGACCGCCACCACCGTCGACGTGGCCCGCGGGGGTGCCGTCACGGACGGGCCGTTCGCCGAGACGGCCGAGCAGATCGGTGGCATCTACTTCATCGAGGCCGACGATCTCGACCAGGCAATCGGATGGGCCAAGCAGATGCCGGTCAGCCCGGGCCTGCGCGTCGAGGTGCGCCCCGTACTCGACATCTGACGACTCGGTCCGCAAGAGGAGGAGCGATGACGGAGCAGAGAACGGATTCGACCGTGTCGGCGAGCTCGCCGGTCGCGAACCCGTTCAGCTGGTGCGACATCGAGGTGGCCGACCTGAAGCAGGCCGAGTCGTTCTACGGCGAGGTGTTCGGGTGGGAGTTCGTCCCGTTCGGCGAGGACTTCGCGATGGCGACCAAGGACGGCGCGCTGGTCTGTGGTCTGATGAAGGCCGACGGTCCGGTCGCCGGCCGCGGACTGCGTGGCTACATCGCGACTGACGACCTCGAAGGCACGTTGCAACGGGTGGAGGCCGCCGGTGGATCGGTGGCCAAGACCCGAGGTGAGATCGGCGGTGGGTTCGGCTGGTGGGCGACGTTCCGCGACCCGAGCGGGGTCGTGCTGGGGCTGGCCACGGACAAGCCGGCGACCTGAGCCCGGCCCACGACGCGCTCGACGCAGCGCTGCGCGAGCACTGGGCCCGGTTGCTGGCCCTGCTGATCCGCGACTACGCCGACGTCGATCTCGCGGAGGAGAGCCTGTCGGAGGCCTACGCGGCGGCCGTCGAGCACTGGGAGCGCGATGTGCCGGACAACCCGGCGGGTTGGCTCCTCACGACGGCGCGCCGCAAGGCCACCGACCGGCTGCGCCGCGAGGCGACCCTGGCCCGCAAGCTGCCGCTGCTCGTCGTGGACGCGCCGACTGCCATGACCGGCGATGTCGACGTCGATGCGATCCCCGACGAGCGGCTGCGGCTGATCTGTACTTGCTGCCACCCGGCGCTGTCGCACGAGGCGAGCGTCGCCCTCACTCTGCGCCTGGTCGCCGGACTCCAGACCCGCGAGATCGCCCGACTGTTCCTGGTCAGCGAGGCGACCATGGCGGCCCGGATCACTCGCGCCAAGCGCAAGATCGCCGCGTCCGGCATCCCGTTCCGAGTGCCCGACCGGGTGGATCTGCCGGACCGGCTGGCCCGGATCTGCTCGGTGGTCTATCTGCTGTTCACCGAGGGGTACGCCGCGACCGCTGGCGCCGACCTGGTCCGGACCCGGCTGTGTGACGAGGCGATCCGGCTGCAGCGGGTCGTGGCCGAGCTGATCCCGACCAGCGCCGAGGCCGATGGCCTGCTAGCCCTGATGATGCTGCAACACGCGCGCCGGGACGCCCGGATCGACCGCGGTCAGCTGGTGCGCCTGTCGGAGCAGGACCGCGGCCGCTGGCACCGGACCGAGATCGACACCGGCCTCCAGTTGCTGAACGACGCCGTCACCAAGACCGACACTCCCGGCTCGTACCTACTGCAGGCGGCGATCGCGGCCGAGCACATGCGAGCCCCTACTGCGCCCGAGACCGACTGGACGACGATCGCCCGGCTCTACGTGCGACTCGACCGGCTCACCGGCTCCCCGGTCGTACGGCTGAACCGCGCGGTCGCGGTGGCCGAGGCCGAGGGACCGGCGGCCGGGCTCGCGCTGCTCGACGGGCTCGACGAGGAGCTGCCGCGGCATCATCGGCTGCCGGCGACAAGGGCCGAGCTGCTACGCCGGCTCGGCGACCGCGACGGGGCCGTGGAGCAGTACGACCGGGCGTTGGAGCGGGTCGGCACCGACACCGAGCGGGCCTACCTTGCGGCCCGCCGCGACGAGCTGATCGGCGGCTGAGCGATGCCACTGTCCGTCGACCGCCGGCAGGCCGTCGTCCACCGGCTGGCGGCGAACGACCTGACGGCCCGGCTGCCACCCGGCTCGTACCCGACGGCCGCTCGCCATGCACTCCAGGACAGCGACCCGCGGTCGGCACTCGTCTCGCTCCATGCCCGGGTCGAGGCGTGCGAGCCGACCGCGTGGGAGGACGACCGGCTGATCCAGACCTACAGCCCCCGGGCCGCGGTGCATGTGCTGCCGCTGGCGGACTGGGCGATCTACACCGTCGGCCGGCTGCCGCTCGACCCGGACGCGCGTCGTTTCGTCGAGACCGAGGCGGATCGGGCGGTCGAAGCGCTGGACGGGCAGGAGGTGCGTGGCAACGCCCTGCCACCCGATATCCACTTCCGAGCCGCCTGCGCGTCCGGCCGGATCGCGGTCCGATGGGACGCCCGGCTGACCTGGTATCGCGCCGTCCCGGCTCCCGACGTCGACCTGACCGAGACCCGCCGGGAGCTGTGCCGTCGGCATGTCCATGCGCACGGGCCGACGACGCCGGAGGCCTTCGCCTGGTGGGCCGGTCTCGCGGTCCCCGACGGCCAGGAGGTCTGGCAGTCGGTGCTCCC
>DATFRX010000391.1:0-10120 GCA_035262905.1 Nocardioidaceae bacterium | reverse complement strand
GTCACGAGGCAGCAACTCCGGCGGACGCCGGTTGTTCTTCTTGTCGTCGTACCAGCCATCGGCCTCTTCGACCGTGTCGGCCGTCTCGGCTTTGAAGAACTCCGGGATGTAGTCGAACATGAACCGCTTGCCGTCGGAGTTCTTCAGGATGCCGCCGTCGCCGCGGACCGACTCGGTGACCAGCAGCCCGCGCACGGACAGCGGCCAGACCATGCCGGTCGGGTGGAACTGGACGAACTCCATGTTGATCAGGGACGCGCCGGCCCGCATCGCGAGGGCGTGACCGTCGCCGGTGTACTCCCAGGAGTTGCTGGTCACCTGGTAGGACTTGCCGATGCCACCGGTCGCGAGCACGACGGCCGGCGCCTCGAAGACCAGGAAGCGGCCGCTGTCGCGCCAGTAGGCGAACGCGCCGCTGATCTTGTCGCCGTCCTTGAGCAGTTCGGTGACGGTGCATTCCATGTAGACGTCGATGCCGAGGGCGACCGTGCGCTGCTGCAGCGTACGGATCATCTCGAGGCCGGTGCGGTCGCCGACGTGGGCGAGCCGGGCGTAGCGATGGCCGCCGAAGTCACGCTGCGAGATGAGTCCGTCCGGCGTCCGGTCGAACAGCGCCCCCCAGGTCTCGAGCTCGAGCACCCGGTCCGGCGCCTCCTGCGCGTGGAGTTGGGCCATCCGCCAGTTGTTGAGCATCTTGCCGCCGCGCATGGTGTCGCGGAAGTGGACCTTCCAGTTGTCCTCCGGCCACAGGTTGCCCATCGCGGCGGCGGCACCGCCCTCGGCCATCACGGTGTGCGCCTTGCCGAGCAGGGACTTGCAGACGACGGCGGTACGGGCGCCGGCTTCGTGCGCGGCGATCGCAGCTCGAAGCCCGGCGCCGCCGGCCCCGATCACGACGACGTCGTAGGAGTGACGTTCAAACTCGGCCATGAATCCTGTCCTTGGTACTGCTTTAGTTGAAGAGGCGCGGGTCGGAGAACCAGTCCGCCGATACCGACATGATGTAGGCGTCGGTCGCGATCACGGTGACCAGCGAGATCATCGCGAAGGTGCCGTGCCTTGTATTCAGCTTGGACACGAAAGTCCAATAGCGGTAGCGCCACGGGTGTTTGGAGAAGTTGCGCAGCCGCCCTCCGACCACATGCCGGCAGGCGTGGCACGACAGCGTGTACGCCCACAACATCACCAGGTTGATCCAGATGATGATCGTGCCGAGCCCCATCCCGATGCCGCCGTCGAGGCCGTGGAAGGCCATGATCGCGTCGTAGATGTTGATCGCACCGAAGATGAACGCGAAGTAGAAGAAGTAGCGGTGCACGTTGAGCAGGATCAGCGGCAGCCGCGACTCACCGGTGTACTTCTTGTGCGGCTCTGGCACGGCGCAGGCCATCGGCGCCAGGAAGAACGACCGGTAGCCCGCCTTGCGGTAGTAGTAGCACGAGCCCCGGAAGCCGGCGAGCACGATGAACGTGATGAGGGCGATCGGGATGAAGACCGGCATCTCCGGCAGGAAGGTGCCGAAATGGCTCGATCCTGGGACACAGGAGTCACTGACGCACGGCGAGTAGATCGGCGTCAGGTAGTGCTCGTCGGCGGCCCAGTAGTCGTCGTTCATGAAGATGCGGACCGTGGCGTACACGACGAAGAAGCCCAGGACGAGGGCCATCCCCAGCGGGTAGAGCCACCAGCGGTCGGTACGCAGCGTCTTCGCGTCGATCTGGGCCCTGCCGGGTCCAGCGATTCCGGTGGCCAATTCCGTCTCCTTCGTCGGGTGGCCGCATGCCGGACAGCACCCTACTCACCCCCTCTCGGCCATGCACTCACCCGTGCGGTATCCCACATCCAGCGCCGCTCCAGGTGCCTTCGACGCGGCTCTGAGTCGGCCTCGATACGGCTAGCCTGGGCCGGCGATGAACAGAGCTGACGCCGTTTCGGACCGCCTCGTGGCCGGAGTCGCGATCGTGCGGCACGGCCGGGTGCTGGCCGCCCGTCGGACCCGTCCGGCCGAGCATGCCGGGCGATGGGAGTTCCCGGGCGGCAAGGTCGATCCGGGCGAGACCGGGGAGATCGCGGCGGTACGCGAGATCCGGGAGGAGCTCGGCTGCGAGGTCGAGGTGGTACGCCGGTTGCCCGGCGAGCAGCCGCTCGGTCGTGGGCTGACCCTTCGGGTGTACGAGGCGGTCCTGCGCTCCGGCGAGCCCATCCCGCACGAGCACGACGCGATCCGATGGCTGGGTCCGGAGGAGCTCGACGATGTCGAGTGGCTCGCGGCCGAGATGCCCTTCGTCGCCGCGTTGCGGGAGCCGCTGCTCGACGGCTCACCGCTCGACCTGGGCAACGTCGGCGGTGCGGTCCGAATCGGCGCGACGGTACGCCGGCCGACCGGGCCGTGGACCCCGGCCGTACACGCGCTGCTCGCCCATCTTCACGCGACCGGGCTGGACGGCGTACCACGGGTGCTCGGGCGGGACGCTCGCGATCGGGAGATCCTGTCCTACCTCCCGGGTCGGTCGGTCGACACGATGCGCGAGATCGCCCCGGATGCGGTGCTTGCCGACGGGCTGCGCTGGCTGCGCCGGTTCCACGACGCGGTCGCGACGTTTCGGCCAGACCCGGCTCTGCCGTGGCGCAACCAGCCCGGTCGATCGCTCGGGCCGGGTGAGATCGTCTGCCATCACGACGCCGGGGCCTACAACTGGCGGGTTCAGGACGACCGGGTGACCGGCGTCGTCGACTGGGACATGGCCGGGCCCGGCCGCCCGATCGAGGACGTCGCCTTCGTCGCCTGGAACACGCTGCCGCTCGCCAAGCCGATCCCGATCGACGAGTCCGCCCGGCGACTGCGGCTGATGGCCGAGGCGTACGGCGACGTCGACCCGGTCGCGATCCTCGACGCCGTCGTACTCCGCATGACGGCCGCAGGCGAACGGATCGAGGCCGGACAGCGGGCCGGCGACCCCGGGATGCTCAACCTGGCCCAGGTCGGCGAGCCGGCCCGCATGCGGCGGACACTCGCCCGGCTCGAGGACCGACTGCCCCTGATCCGAGCCCAGCTCTAGCCCGCGCGGCCGGGCAGGCGCCCGCGCCCGCTGGGGGTAGCCAAATCCCGAAACACGCCGGCGTGTCTCAGGATTTGCCTACCGCCAGCGGACCGGGAGGCCTAGATGCCGAGCGACTCCTTGAGGAACCGCACCTGCAGCAGCTCGAGGTTCTCCGCCACGACCTCCTGCGGCGTCATGTGCGTGACGCCGGACAGTGGCAGCACCTGATGCGCCTTGCCGGCCGCGAGCAACGCCGACGAGAGCCGCAGGGTGTGCGCGAACAGCACGTTGTCGTCGGAGGTGCCGTGGATGATCAGCAGCGGCCGCTCCAGCTTCGGGGCGTCCGCGATGATCGAGTTGCGGTCGTAGACGTCGGGGTTGTCGTCTGGATGACCGAGGTAGCGCTCCTGGTAGAACGTGTCGTAGAGCCGCACGTCGGTGACTGGGGCGCCGGCGACTGCCGCGTGGAACACGTCCGGCCGGCGCAGCACCGCCATCGCGGCGAGGTAGCCGCCGTAGGACCAGCCCTTGAAGCCGACCCGGCTGGTGTCGAGGTCGTCCGGATAGCGCTCGGCGACCGCGGCCAGCGCGTCGACCTGGTCCTGCAGGGTGATCGCGGCGAGCTCGAGATAGACCGACCGCTCCCAGGCCGGACCGCGCCCGGGTGTACCGCGACCGTCGGCCACGATGACGGCGAAGCCCTGGTCGGCGTACCACTGCGACGCCAGATGATGCCGCGAGGATGACATCGCCCGCTGCCCGTGCGGGCCGCCGTACGGATCCATGAGTACGGGCAGCCGCCGCGATCCGGGCTCGTGGCCGCGGGGGAACAGGATGGCGGTGCGCAAATCACGTTCGCCGACGCGAAGCAGCGTGACCTCGGGCCGGAAGCCGGCGTACTCGTCCAGCGACCGGATCTGGCCGACCCGCTCGCCCTTGCGCAGGACCGGCACCTCGACTCCGTCGATGTCGAGCCGGCTGCTCACGACGACGGCGACGTCCCCGGTCGCGCTGCCGCCATGGACCCCGGGATCGGAGACGATCGGCTCGACGGTGCCGTCGTAGCCGACTCGTACGACCTGGATCTCGGTCGGCTCGGTCGATGCGGTGACGGTGACGCCGGTCTGGTCGGAGTCCACGACCGACCTGACCTGCAGCCCGACCGGGCTGAACGGCACCCCGTCGGCTGCGAGCCGAATCGTGTCCTCGTCGTCGACCATCGTGAGGATCCGGCCGTCCGGCAGCCAGACCGGCACTCCGGAGCGAGCCTCCACCCACGACGGGTCGGAGAACGTCTGCGCCACCGACGTCGCGCCGGAGTCGACGTCGACGGTCAGGATCTGCGCCGACTGCTGGTCGCGCGGCATCACCTGGAGCAGCGGCCCCTGCTCGGCCCAGGAGGCCCGAACGAGGTAGGGCATAGCGTCGCGGTCCCAGGTCACCTCGCGACGGGTGCCGTCGAGGTCGACCAGCCAAAGGGTCACCTCGGCGTTGGTGGTCCCTGCCGCCGGGTAGCGATGCGCTGTCGGCACCGTGGCCGGATTCGCCGGGTCGGCGATGTACCAGATCGGCACCATCGACTGGTCGTAGCGCTCGACCAGCAGGCGCTGGCCGTCCGGCGCCCACCAGTAGCCGGTGTAGCGGTCCATCTCTTCGCCGGCGATGAACTCGGCCTGGCCCCACACCACGTCGTCGGCCTCGGGCTCGGCGATCGCCCGGTCCTCGCCGGACTCGACGTCGACCACCCGCAGTGCGCCGTCCGCCGTGGCGTAGCCGACGCGCTCGCCGGTCGGGTCCAGCTTCGGGTCGATGACCGAGCCGGTGCTGGGCAGCTCGCGGGCGTCGCCGCTGGCGAGATCGACCAGCCACAGCCGTCCCGACAAGGCGAACGTCGCCTTCGTCTCGGCGCGGTCGGTGTCGAAGCCCACGATGCCGGCGCCGGTCTCACGGCTCCGCTCCCGGCGGGCTCGCTCCTGCGGCGACAGCTGCTCGTCCGCCGAGCCCAGCAGGTCGGCCGCGTCGGCGATCTTGCGCTCGCGGTCGTCGTCGATGTCGTACGCCCAGAGCGCGCCGGTGGCCGACGTGCCGGACTCGGTCCGGATGAACAGCACGCGCGACCCGTCGGCCGTCACGTGGAGGTTGCGAGGGATGCCGAGCGAGAAGCGCCGGGTCCGGGCGTACAGCTGCAGGAACGAAGGAGTGGCCATGCGCCGATCCTGCCATGGCTGTCGGAAAGCCCCCGTACGCTTTCCAGCATGGCCCAAACCCCTTCGGACCGGCGGCTCCTGCTGGTCCATGCACACCCCGACGACGAGACCATCAACAACGGCGCGACGATGGCGAAGTATGTCGCCGAAGGCGCCCATGTCACGTTGATCACCTGCACCCTGGGCGAGGAGGGCGAGATCCTGGTGCCGGAGATCGAGCACCTCGCCTCGCATGCGGAGGACGGTCTCGGCGAGCACCGGATCGGTGAGCTGGCCGCCGCGATGGCCGAGCTTGGCGTGACCGACCATCGGTTCCTCGGCGGCCCCGGCCGCTTTCGCGACTCGGGCATGGTCTGGGACGACAACGGCGGCGCCACCGCGGGCGACGACGTTCGCGAGGACTCGTTCTGGCGGGCCGACCTGCTCGAGGCCTCCGACCTGCTGCTCCAGGTGATCCGGGAGATCCGGCCGCAGGTGCTCATCACCTACGACCAGTACGGCGGCTACGGCCACCCCGATCACATCCAGGCCCATCGGGTCGCGACCTACGCGACCGCGTTGGCTGCGGTGCCGTCCTATCGGACCGATCTCGGCGAGCCCTGGGACATCGCGAAGGTCTACTGGGCCGCGCTGAGCGAGTCCCGCATGAGGGCGATGCTGCGCGACGTCCGCGCGAGCGGCGACACGGAGACCTTCGAGGGCATGGACCCGGACGGGCCACTGCCGCCCTTCATCACGCCGGACAAGCTGCTGTCGGCGACCATCGACGGGACGGCTTACGGCGCGACGAAGCTGACCGCCATGAGGGCGCATGCCAGCCAGATCGACATGGACAGCGGCTATTTCTCGGTGTCTCGGCGCTCGGCCGCGGACTCCTGGGGATTCGAGGACTATCGCCTCGCGAAGGGCACGCTCGGTCCGGTCGACGCCGAGACGGGACTCGAGAGCGATCTGTTCGCCGGTCTCGATTAGCCGATGACCGCGGAGCTGCCGCCGGCGGTCCGGACGGCTGCGATCGCCGTGGCAGCCGGCGTTGTCGGCGTGATCATCGGCCTGGCCGGCGCGATCGTGCATCGGCACGCGATCCGGCCCGACGACATCCTCGTACCGTGGGGTCTTGTGCTGACCTTCGCCACCATGTACTCGGTCACCGTGGCCGCGGCCCGGCTCGTGCAGTTGCCGGGTGCGATCGGGGTCGCGGTCGGCTGGGCGCTGACCCTGCTGGTGCTGCAGCAGACCCGGCCCGAGGGCGACTATCTGTTCGCCGCCGACTTCCTCGGCTATGCGTACGTCTTCGGCGGGATGCTCACGATGCTGGTCGCTGTTGTGCGAGGTATGACCGTCGTGGTGGATGAGAGCTCGCGGTCGTGACCGGGCCACTGGACGACCGCGCCTTCCGGGGTGCCTTGGGCCGCTACGGTAGCGGCGTCACAGTCATGACGACGGTCGCCGAGGGGGAGGACCACGCGATCACGGTCAGTGCGTTCACCTCGGTGTCGCTGGACCCGCCGCTGGTGCTGGCCTGCATCGACAAGACCGCGCGTTTTCACGAGGCCGTCCTGAGCTCCGGTCGCTGGGCGGTCTCGATCCTCAACGAGGACGGCCAGGACGCGGCGACGTGGTTCGCGCTGCGGGGCCGTCCGCTCGACGGTCAGTTGGAGAAGGTCACCTACCGGCGAGGCGAGTACACCGGCGCGGGACTGCTCGACGACGCGAACGCCTGGCTGGAGTGCCGGACCTGGCGTACCTACGATGGCGGCGACCACACGATCGTCGTCGGCGAGGTGGTGACCGCCGAGGTCGACGACGCGGTCGACGACCCGCTGCTCTACTACCGTTCGCACTACGCGGCACTGCTGCACTCCCAGGCGAGTGAGAAGTCGCCGGTGGCGCTACGGTCGTCGATCATTGAGGATGGTACGGCGCAATCCGGTGCCTAAAGGGGAGCTAGGTCCCGCATGAGTGACCTCTACGCCACGAGTGAGGAGCGCGACCGTCGGGGAGTACGGCTCGCGATCTACGGCCTGGCCGGGATGCTCGGCGGGCTGTACTTGGCGGGTTGGCTGTTCATCGGCGCCACCGTTCCGGACCACACCGCGGTGGCCGGCGTCGACATCGGCGGACTGTCACCGGGCGCGGCGGGCGATCGGCTGCGGGCCCAGCTGGGCGACAAGGTCGACGACCCGATCCCACTGGAGTGGCAGGGGCATCGCTTCCAACTCGATCCGGAGACCGCCGGGCTGCAGTTCGACGTCGCCGCGACCGTTCGGGCGGCCGGTGGCGGCCGGTCCTGGAACCCGCTGCACATGACCGAGAACCTGATGACGTCGGGCGACGTCCGGCCCGTGATCGACGTGGACCAGCAGGCCTTCGAAGCCGCGCTCGACAACATCGCCCAGCAGATCGACCGAGCGGCCGTCGAGCCCCGCGTCGTCTTCACGGCGAACGGCGATCGCAAACTGCTGCAGGCCCGGTCCGGCCACGCCCTGGATCGACCGGCCGTCGAGGACGACATCGTCTCCGCCTACCTGCGGTCCGACCAGCCGGTGCAGTTGCGGATCAAGGCCGTCGAGGCGACGGTCGGCACCCACGAGATCACCAACGCGGTGGACCGGATGGCGGGGCCCGCGACCTCCGGCCCGATCCGCTTGCGGCTGCCGAACCGGACCGTCGACCTGACCGTCCCCGAGTTCGCCCCGGCCCTGAGCCTGCGCGGCAGTGACGGTGCCGTGGCGCCGGCCTTCGACGTCGGTCGGCTCACCCAGACCACCGCCGGGTTGCGCCAGCGGATCGACGTCCCGCCGCGCAACGCCCGCGTCATATTGCGTCATGGCCGACCGGCGATCATCCCGTCCCGGCCGGGCCGCCGTCTCATGCCGGCCCAGATGGCCAATGTGATCGCGCCGGTACTGATGCGTACCGGACCGGCCCGCTCGGCCCAGATCGGCACGACGACCTGGCCGGCGGGGTTCACCACTGAGGACGCCCGCGCCCTCGGCATCCAGCGCGTGGTGAGCAACTTCACGACCGGATTCCCTCGCGCCGGTTACCTCAACGTCAATCTGCGCCGGGCGACCAAGCTGATCAACGGCACCGTGCTCTGGCCGGGCGAGACGTTCTCCTTCAACGACGCAGTGGGCCCGCGGTCCAGCGACAACGGCTTCACCAGGGGCAACGACCAGCGCCACGGCATCGCCCGAAGGGTCGGCGCGGGCGTGTCCCAGGTGTCGACCACGCTCTACAACGCGGCCTTCTTCGCCGGGCTGCAGGACGTCCAGCATCACCTGCACACGACGTACAACAGCAGCTATCCCATGGGCCGCGAGGCGATCGTCAGCTGGCCGGGCGGCGACCTGGAGTTCAAGAACACCACGCCGTACGGCGTCTTGATCCAGTCCTGGATCCACCGGAGCAGCCCGCACCATCGCGGCCAGGTGCACGTGCGGATGTGGAGCACCAAGTACTGGGACATCAACGCCCGGCACTCGGCTCGCCACAACTTCCGCAAGCCCGGCCGGAGCGTCGACCGGACGGGGCGGTGTCATTCCGTCAAGGGCGTGCCGGGCTTCGACGTCGCCGTCTACCGAGTCTTCCGACGGCATGGGGTCCAGCAGATCGACCACAAGCAGACAATGCGGGCGAGCTACCTGCCGGTCGACGCGGTCGCCTGTCCGCCGCGACATCACCGCCACCACCACGGCCATCATCACGGCCACCGGCACCGCCACCACAACGGCCATCACGGCCGACGGCACTGATCCGACCGAACACCCCGGCGACGCCGGGTCGAGATGACGCTACGGTCGTCGCTTAGCCATGCTGCCGCGAGCTGGAGCCGTCTTCCGGGGATCGGATGCCCATGAGTGAGCACAACGACACGCCGCAGGTTGGCGGGTCGGCGTCAGGTGGGGGGCCGCCGGACTCGCCATGGTCACCGTGGGGTTCGGAACCGCCGCCGGTCGCCCCTCCCCCGCCGCCCCCGGCCGCCGGGGAGCGCTGGTCGCCCAACCCGTCGGCATCGCCGTCGGCGCCACCGCCCTCGATACCTCCGCCAGGGCCACCGCCGGGTCAGCCGCCGCAGTCTGGCCCGCCGTACCCGCCCCCGACTAACGGCGAACCCCCGTTCGGCTCCCCGGGTGTCGAGCCGCCGGGCGGACCGCCTCCGCCGGGAGGCGACTGGCCGACCGGTGCGGAGTCGCCGCCTGGTCCCAACTGGTTCGACGAACACCGCACCGTCTGGCTGCTCGTCGCCGGGGCCGCCGTCCTGCTCGTCGGCATCTACCTGATCGCAGCCCTGTTCCTCGGCGGCAAGGTCCCGTCGGGCACCCAGGTCGCCGGCGTGGACATCGGCGGCCTGTCGAACGACGAGGCCGAGCAGCGCCTCGAGTCGGAGCTGGCGCACCGTGCGAAGCAGCCGATCCACGTGACCTGGAAGAACGAGACCTTCGCGATCGATCCGAAGCAGGCCGGGATCAGCTTCGACATCGAGGCGACGGTGAACAAGGCCAGTCACGGTGGCTCCTGGAACCCCGCCCACCTGGTCGGCGTGCTGTTCGGCGGCAACGAGGACGTCGATCCGGCGATCGAGGTCGACAACGAGGCGCTTGACGCCGAAATCGCCAGCATCGCCAAGAAGGTCGATCTCGAGCCGGTCGAGCCGATGGTCAGCTTCAACGGGAGCGGCGGTCGCGACGTCACGAAACCGAAGGACGGCCTGGCGGTGAACCAGGACGCCACCGCCGCGGGAGTGCTCGGCGCCTATCTGCGCAGCGACAAGCCGGTCGATCTGTCGGTAGACCACGTCGCGCCGGCGGTCGACAAGGCGACGCTGTCCGATGCGCTGGACCAGCTCGCCGAGCCGGCGATGTCCGG
>DATFRX010000390.1:0-7063 GCA_035262905.1 Nocardioidaceae bacterium | reverse complement strand
CAGGCGAGTTTCCTCCATCTCCGCCGCCAAACAGCGCGACCGCGCCGACGATGAGCAGAGCGAGCAGCACCAGGCCACCGATCACGCTGGCCGCGATGAGCATCCGACGACGGCGCTGGTCGGCTGGATCCACCGCCGTTTCCGGCGCCGCCGCCATGACCTGGGTCCGGGTCGCGTCGTCGGCGAGCGGAAGTGGAGCACCGGCCGGGAGGACGCTGGTTCGGGGACCCCCGTCGCCGGACGCCTCGCCGGACCGAAGCTCCCTCGCCAGTTCGCCGGCACTGGCCGGTCGATCGTCCGGGTTCTTGGCCAGCATCCGCATCGTCAGCGCGGCGAGCCACGGCGCGACCGTGTCCGGCAGCGGCGGCGGTGTCTCACGTACGTGGGCGATCGCGATCCCGACCGGGTTGTCGCCGACGAACGGCCGGGTGCCCGCGAGGCACTCGTAGAGCACCACCCCGAGGGCGTAGATGTCGCTGCGCGGCGTGGCGGGCATGCCCTCGGCCTGCTCCGGCGGCAGGTAGTGAGCGGTGCCGATGATCGTGCCGGTCTGCGTGATCGGCGTGTCGGAGGCCGCCTTGGCGATGCCGAAGTCGGTGACCTTGACCCGCGCGTCCGGCGTGATCAGCAGGTTGGCCGGCTTCACGTCGCGGTGCACGATGCCCTTGTCGTGGGCGGCCTGCAGCGCGACCGCGGTCTGCGCGATCAGGTCGACGACCCGCTCCGGCTCGAGTGGGCGCCGCGGCGCGAGCAGCACCGACAGCGGCTGGCCGTCGACGTACTCCATCACGAGGTACGGCCGTGGCGTGTCGTCGTCGGCGGTCTCGCCGAAGTCATAGACCTTGGCGATGCCGGGATGGTCGAGGCCGGCCGCGTGTTGGGCCTCGGTCTCGAAGCGAGTACGGAAGGCGCGGTCGCTGGCGTACTCCGCCTTCAGGATCTTGATCGCGACCGTGCGGTTCAGCGCCGTGTCGGTCGCGACGTAGACGGTTCCCATGCCGCCCGTGGCGAGGTGCCGGTCGAGGGTGTAGCGACCGCCGGCCAGGGATCCGATCACCCGGACACCGCCTCGCTGCCCCTGCCGACCTGCGACGGTATGCCGAGCGGTCGGCTTGCGCGTTCACTCATTTGTTGAGCACCGCATTCATGACGTCGGCCGCGATCGGACCGGCGAGCGTGCTGCCCGCGATGTCGTCCCGGGCGATCCCGGAGGCGTCCTGCACGAACACCGCGACCGCCACCTGCGGGTCGGTGGCCGGTGCGAAGGCGACGAACCAGGCGTACGGGTTCTGGGACGCGGCACGCTGGGCGGTACCGGTCTTCGCCGCCGTGTTGGGAGGGAGGCCGCCGACCCCGCTCGCCGTGCCGCTCGTGACGACGCCCTCCATCATCTGGGTGAGCTGCGCGGCGTCATCGCTGGACATCGCCTCGGACAGCTCGTCGGGCGTCGTCCGGTCCAGCACCTCGGCGTCCGGCGAGCGCACCTCCGACACGATGTAGGGCTTCATGACGATGCCGTCGTTGGCGATTCCGGCGGCCACCATCGCCATCTGCAGCGGCGACGCCGCGGTGTTGTACTGCCCGATGGCGCTCTGGGCGAGCTGCGGCCCCTTGGGATCGGGCTGGCCGGGAGCGATGAACTGGCTCGGCGCGACCGACAGCCCGTCGAGGTAGCTGCTGTCGCCGAAGCCGAACGCCTCGGCCTGGGCCTGGATCTTGTTGGCGCCGACTTTGAGTCCGAGTTGGCCGAACGCGACGTTGCAGGAGTTCGCGAGCGCTTGCGCCATGGTGATCTCGCCGCCGCCGCAGTCGATCTCGTTGCGCAGCGTGTAGTCGATGCCGGGGAACGACAGCGAGTTGTTGCCGTCGACCGCCGAGTCCGCGTCGTAGCCGTCGGCCAGTGCGGCGGCCGCGGTGACGAGCTTGAAGGTCGATCCGGGTGGGTAGATCTCCTCACGGCTACGGTCACGCAGCGGGTTCGCCGGATCCTTGATCAGCTTCTGGTACGCCTCGGCCGCAGCGTTGAAGTCGTGGCTGGCCAGGTCGTTCGGGTTGTAGCCGGGCACGCTGACCATGGACAGGATGGCGCCCGTGCTCGGGTTGAGCGCGACGACGGCGCCGGTGCTGCCGCCAGCCGCCAGGTTCTTCAGCCCGTCGTACGCCGCCCGCTGCGCCTGCGGGTCGATGGTCAGCTCGACGCTGCCGCCCTTGGACTGCTCACTGCTCAGCAGGTCGATGACCCGGTTGACGAACAGCCTCGGGTCGCTGCCGGACAGGATGCTGTTCTGGCTGCTCTCGAGGTCGGTGGATCCGTTGATGTAGGAGTAGAAGCCGGTCAGGTTGGAGTAGAGGTTCACCTGCCGGTAGGTCCGCTGGAAGTCGAACTCGTCGTTGACCGGGACACTCAGTGCGATCTGGTGGCCGTCGACGATGATCGGGCCGCGGTCGCGGGAGTACTCGTCGTGGAGCACCCGGTTGTTGCCGGGCCGTGCGTTGAGGTCGTCGGCGTCGACGTACTGGACGTAGTTGATGTTTGCCATCAACGCCACGAAGAGTACGAGGCAGGCGATCGCCATCACCCGGATCGGCCGGTTCATCGCAGCTTCACCACCTGAGTCGCTTCGTCCTGGGCCAGCGGCACGACCTCGGGCACCGGCCGGCGCGCCTGGTCGCTGATCCGCAAGAGCAGGGCGACGATCGCCCAGTTGACCACGAGTGAGGACCCCCCGTACGACAAGAATGGTGCGGTCAGTCCGGTGAGCGGGATGAGCCGGGTGACACCACCGACCACCACGAACACCTGCAGTGCGAACGACACCGCAAGACCGACCGCTACCAGCTTGCCGAACGCGTCGCGGCAGACCAAAGCCGTCCGCAGGCCCCGCTCGACCAGGAGCGCGTAGATCATCAGGATCGCCATCAGTCCGGCGAGACCGAGCTCCTCACCGAGCGAGGCGGTGATGAAGTCCGACCAGGAGTAGGACGTCTCGGTCGGGTCGCCCTGGCCGAGGCCACGGCCGATCAACCCGCCGTAGCCCATGCCGAACAGGCCGTCGACGACCTGGGCGTACTTGTAGGTGCCGGCGTAGGGACCGCTGTGGTACATCGCGAACGTGTCGGTCCAACCGTGGACCCGCTCCTGGACGTGCCCGAACGTGAGGTAGCTGAAGTAGGCGCCCGCGGCGAACAGCGACCCGCCGACCACCAGCCAGCCGGGTCGCTCGGTCGCGACGTAGAGCAGCACCAGGAACAAGCCGAAGAAGAGGAGCGACGACCCGAGGTCGCGCTGGAAGACGAGGACGCCGAGGCTGACCAGCCAGGCGACCAGGATCGGTCCGAGGTCGCGGCCGCGGGGCAGGTCGATACCGAGGACCCGGCGGCCGGCGAGCGCCAGCGCGTCCCGCTTGACGACGAGGTAGCCGGCGAAGAAGACGACCAGGCAGAGCTTGGCGACCTCGCCGGGCTGGAAACTCATCGGACCGACCTGGATCCAGATCCGGGCGCCGTTGATGTTGCGGCCGATGCCTGGAAGGAGCGGCAGCAGCAGCAGTCCGAGCGCCACCAGGCCGAAGGTGTAGGTGAACGCCTGCAGCCGTCGATGGTCGCGCACGATGACCAGCACGCCGATGAACCCCATGACGCCGATCAGGGTCCACAGCAACTGGTTGCCGGCGTACGGGCCGAAGATGCTGTTCTCGGCCTCGAGACTCAGGTCGATCCGGTGGATCATGGCGAGTCCGAGACCGTTGAGCGACACGATCAGTGGCAGCAGCACCGGGTCGGCGTACGGCGCGAAGTAGCGGACCGTGATGTGGGCGATGACCGCCAGCGCCGCCATGCCGCCGGCCAGCGTGAACGTGTCCGAGGGCACCTCGCCGTTGAACCCGAGACCGACCGCGACGTAGGCCCCGACCCCGACGACCAGCGCCAGGATCAGGAGGAAGAGCTCCGCACCGCGACGCTTGCGCGGCATGAACTTCGACGCGGGCGCGGCCGTACTCATGGCTCGCCCCGAGTGTTCATGACCGGCCGCCCTGGTTGCGGTCCCGCTGCTTGGACGGGGACTGGTTGCCCGGACCCGACGGCGATTGCCCCGGACTGGACGGCGAGCCGGTCGGTGACGTTGGCCCCTGGTTCGGCTCGGTCCCAGTGATAGTGGTTCGCAGGTCGTTGACGGTCTTGCGGGCGTCGGCCAGGCTGTCGGCCTCGATGCCCTCGTCGACCCGGTCCCGCCACACCGGGTTGAGCGACGTGACATCGAGGGCCGGCACCGGATTCTCGTAGACGTTGGACAGGTTGAAGCCGGCGACGCTGCCGTCCAGGCCCTTGAAGATGACGACCTGGCCCTCGTGCTCGCCGACGTAGTACTGCCGCTGGGTCCAGTCGTAGAGCCACTTGGTCCCGATGCCGATCGCGGCCAGGATCACGACCGCGATGATGATACGGCGAACCCAGCGAAACCGGCGCGGCGCCAGCGGCGCATATCGCATCTCCTCCGGATCGCGGATGTCGTCGTCACCGTCGTCGATGATCGGCGCCTGGCGGGAGGTGTCGGAGCCGCGACTGAGTTGCTCGGCCGCCGCGCCCACGATCAGCGGATGGTGCGCGGTGAACTCCTCGTCGACCACCTCGGCCAGGATGCAGGTCACATTGTCGTTGCTTCCCGCGTCGAGCGCGGCGCGGACCAGTGCGACGACGGCGGCGTCGACGCTGCCGGATCCCATCAGCTGGGCGATCACGTGATCTTCGACGAAGCCGCTCAGTCCGTCGCTGCACAGCATGATCCGGTCGCCCGGCCGTACGTCCAGGTGGACGATGTCGGGCTCCAGCTCGTTGCGACCGTCGAGCGCCCGGATCATCAGCGAGCGGTGCGGATGCGTACGCGCCTCGTCGAGGGTGATCCGGCCCTCGTCGACCAGCGTCTGGACGAACGTGTGGTCGGTCGTCAGTTGGTTGATGATGCCGTCGCGCAGAAGGTACGCCCGCGAGTCGCCGATGTGTGCCAGCGCGACCCGATCGCCGTCGGTCAGGACGGCGTCGACCGTGGTCCCCATCCCCTCGACCGAGGGATCGGACTCGACCATCTCGCTGAGCCGGTCGTTCGCGCGATGCACCGCACCGGCCAGTGCCTCGACCAGATCACCGGCGACCGGCTCGTCGAGGCGACGCATGGTCTGGACGGTGATCGCGGAGGCCAGGTCACCGGCGGGCGGGCCGCCCATGCCGTCGGCCTGGATGAGCAGGCGAGCACTGGCGTAGCCCGAGTCCTGATTCTTCTTGCGCACTCGCCCGATATCGGACAGCGCGGCATAGCGCAGCGAGATCGTCATCGGGGACTACTTCCGGAGTTCGACGACGGTTTTGCCGATGCGTACCGGCGTCCCCACCGCGATGGGTGTGGGCGCGACGACCCGCTGGCTGCCGAGGTAGGTGCCATTGGTCGACCCCAGGTCCTCGACGAACCACTGCTCGCCGTTGGTAGCGATCCGCGCATGGCGCGTTGAAACATAGTCGTCGTCGAGTCGGAGCGTCGCATCGGCTCCCCGGCCGATGAGAATCGGCTGGCCGTCGAGGGGGATGATCTGCCCGGCGTTGGGCCCCTCGGTGACGGTCAGGGTGCGGGGTGCGCCACGGGGTTGCTTCTTCGGCTTGGGCTGTTTGGCCGGTCGCGGTTGTTTGGCCACCTTGGGCGCATCGACCCGAGTGCCGAAGATGTCCGACCGGATGACCGACACCGCGGATAGTACGAAGAGCCACAAGACCGCCAAGAACCCCAACTTGATCAGCGTCAGCGTCAGCTCTGACACTCGTTCACCCCGATCTCTGGGTGTTGGGGTCTCGGACAATCATGGTCGTGTTTCCGATGACGATCGCGGAGCCGTCGTGCAGCAGCGCCTGCTGGACGCGCCGTCCGTCCATGCTGGTGCCGTTGGTGGAGCCAAGGTCGATGGCGCTCACCGTAACCTGACCACCGCTCACGTCAACTCGGATCTCCACATGCCGGCGGGATACGCCCGGGTCGTTGATCCGGAGATCGGCCTCGTTGCCCCGCCCGACGACGACACCGGGCGGCTGCAGCGGATGGCGCTGCCCATTGACCTCGAGCACCACTGGCGCCGGCTGGCTCCCCCGACCCTGACCTGCGATGGGGGTGACTTCGGCATTGGCGCGACTGCGTACGCGAAAGCGCCCGGTCGTCAGGCTCTCGGACCGCCCGAACGAGATGTCGAGCCGTCCGGCGAGGGTGTAGCGCTGCTCCTGAACATGTTCGCGAACCAAAGTCGCGAGCTCGGCCGACAGCGTGTCGCCGTACGGCGCGAGCCGATCGAAGTCGGCGGCCGAGAGCTCGACATGAAAGCTGTTGGGCGCAAGGAGGCGGTCGCGAGACAAAATCTGGACGGAGTTGTCGATCTCGCGCTGCAACGCGGCAGCGATCTCTACTGGCTGCACAGCACTGCGGAAGGCCCGGGCGAATGCTCCCGTGACCACTTGCTCGAGCCGCTGTTCGAAGCGGTGGAGCACACCCATGACCTACCTCCTTTCCCTTGTCTGCGATCGTATCGGGCGCGTTCCAACCTGTCCGGTCTGCGGTGAAACGAGCCGCCCGGGCATGGTGGCATCTGCCGCACTCGGCCGGGCAACGCGGGTGTTAGGCTTTGCCTTCGGTCGGACCTGCTCCGACCACCCCGACAGTGCACGCGCGAGTGGCGGAATAGGCAGACGCGCACGGTTCAGGTCCGTGTGCCCGAGAGGGCGTGGGGGTTCAACTCCCCCCTCGCGCACCAGTCGGATACCACGTTCTCGTGGTGTCTACCCACTCAGCATGGAGTCGATCCCGTGCAAGGTGTGGGTCCCCCATGCAGAGTACGGGCCAGCTCAAGCGATGACCGTGCGGTTGTGTCAGCGGCCGCTGACCTGCTGGCGGCGGCGGCGCAGCTCGATCGCCTCGCGGACCAGCGACACCACGTCGTCGACGGCGGCGTCGATCGGCTCCGCGCCGGTGTCCCAGTGATCGGCCGACACGGGCTTGCGTGCCTCGATCTCGGGCGTGCTCTTGATGGCG
>DATFRX010000389.1:0-2761 GCA_035262905.1 Nocardioidaceae bacterium | reverse complement strand
GCTCAATTCTTGATGAACAAACTTGCCGAGCGCCGCAAGAATGTTCCGGTAATCCTCTACACAGATAGGACCAGCACCAGTAGAGGCGTACCCCCTGGTCTATTCGCGTACGCGAGTAGTAGCGATGACCTGGTGCAATTCGTCATCGACGTCAAGGAGCGGATCTGGTTCCGCATCGGCGTCCGAGTCCCGAGTCGTCGCAGATCCTCCGGAAGCCACGTCTAACACGCGTGGCGCAGTTCTGACACGTGATCCGCCGTCAAGCGTGCGCATCCTAGATCTTGGAGCCTCGCTATCGGGTCACCGGTAGTACGGCGCCAAGATCTAGAACTTTGCCGAACCCGTCGCGAGCCAGCGTTAGACGTTGAAGCCCAGGGCGCGGAGCTGGTCGCGGCCCTCGTCGGTGATCTTGTCGGGGCCCCACGGGGGCATCCAGACCCAGTTGAGGCGGACGTCCTTGACCAGGCCGCCGCCCGGGCCGGTGCACAGGGCCGCCTGCGCCTGCTCCTCGATCACGTCGGTGAGCGGGCACGCGGCCGAGGTCAGCGTCATGTCGATGGTGGCGACGTTGTCGTCGTCGACGTGGATGCCGTAGACCAGGCCCAGGTCGACGACGTTGATGCCCAGCTCTGGGTCGACGACGTCCTTGAGCGCCTCCTCGACGTCGTCGATGGCCGCCTTCGTCACGGTCTCGTCGCTCATGCCGACCCTCCGACCCTCGTCGTGTCCTGCGCGGCTTGCGCCCGCACCAGCGCGTCCTTGAAGGCCATCCAGGCCAGCAGCGCGCACTTGACGCGGGCGGGGTACTGGGCGACGCCAGCGAAGGCGACGCCGTCTTCCAGCAGTTCCTCGTCGGGTTCGCCGGTGGTGCGGCCCGAGACCATCTCGGTGAAGGCCTCGGTGCGCTCCAGCGCCTGCTTGACGGTCTTGTCCTTGACCACGTCGTAGAGCACGCTCGCGGCCGACTGGCTGATGGAGCAGCCGGCGCCGTCGTACGAGACGTCGTCGATCACGTCGCCGTCGAGGTTCACCCGCATGTCGATCTCGTCGCCGCAGGTCGGGTTCACGTGGTGCGCCTCGCCCTGGAAGGGCTCGCGCAGCCCGCGACCGTGCGGGTGCTTGTAGTGGTCCAGGATGATCTCCTGGTACAGCTGGTCGACCATCAGGTGAACACCCTCCGTACCTGTTCGAGGCCTCGCACCAGGGCGTCTACGTCGTCGGTCGTGGTGTACACGTAGAACGACGCCCTGGTCATCGCCGCCACCCCGAAGCGCCGGCACACCGGCCGGGCGCAGTGGTGACCTACGCGTACCTCAACACCCACCTCGTCGAGAATCTGCCCGACATCGTGCGGGTGCACACCCTCGAAGCCGAACGAGAGCGTGCCACCGCGGCCGACCGGCACCTCGGGACCGAAGATACGCAGGCCGGGTACGGTCGCGAGGGCGTCGAGCGCGTACGCCGTCAGCTCCTTCTCGTGCCACTGCACCGCGCGCATGTCCAGGCCGGCCAGGTAGTCGACGGCCGCGCCGAGCGTGATGGCCTCGGCGATCGGCGGCGTACCCGCCTCGAACCGGGCCGGCGGCGCGGCGAACGTGGTCTTCTCCATGGTCACGGTCTCGATCATCGAGCCGCCGCCGAGGAACGGTGGCATCGCGTGCAGCAGCTCGGAGCGGCCCCACAGCACGCCGATGCCGGTCGGGCCGAGCATCTTGTGGCCGGTGAACGCGAGGAAGTCGATGCCCTCGTCGACGACGTCGGTGGGCAGGTGCGGCACCGACTGCGAGCCGTCGAGCATGACCAGGGCGCCGACCTCGTGCGCCCGCTTGACGACGGCGTCGGTCTGGTTGACCGTACCCAGGATGTTCGACATGGCCACCAGCGAGACCAGCTTGGTGCGCTCGGTGATCACGTCGTCGAGCCGGGTCAGGTCGAGGCGGCCCTGGTCGGTGATGCCGAACCACTTCAGGGTCGCGCCGGTGCGCTCGCACAGCAGCTGCCACGGCACGATGTTGGAGTGGTGTTCCATCTCGGAGATGACGATCTCGTCACCGGGGCGCAGCACGAACCGCGGGTCGCTGGTCGCGGGGGTGGCGGTCGCGTTGGAGAACGCGTACGCGACGAGGTTGAGCGCCTCGGTCGAGTTCTTGGTGAACACGATCTCGTCCGCGCGCGCGCCGATGAACGCCGCGATCCTGCCCCGTGCCGCCTCGTAGGCGGTGGTCGCCTCGGTGCCGAGCGTGTGTACGGAGCGGGCGACGTTGGCGTTGTGCCGCTCGTAGTGCTCGCGCATCACGTCGAGCACCTGGCGCGGCTTCTGTGAGGTGTTCGCGCTGTCCAGGTAGACCAGCGGGTGCCCGTTGACGGTACGTTCGAAGATCGGGAAGTCGGCCCGGACCTTCTCGACGTCGAACCGCGGCACGTCGTCGTACTGCGGCATCACGGTCGGGATGGTGAGCACGCCCATCGCTGGCTCCTTATCCTTCAGCTCGTCAGATGCTCGCCGCGCCGGCGCCTGCGGCGTAACGCTCGTAGCCCTCGGCCTCGAGCCGCTCGGCCAGCTCCGGGCCGCCCTCCTCGACGATCCGGCCGGCGACGAAGACGTGCACGTAGTCCGGCTTCACGTAGCGCAGGATGCGGGTGTAGTGGGTGATCAGGAGCAGGCCGGTGTTGCCGTCGTCGCGCACCCGGTTGACGCCCTCGGAGACCACCCGCAGCGCGTCGATGTCCAGGCCCGAGTCGGTCTCGTCGAGGATGGCGA